>CAYGGL010000017.1:5456-24058 GCA_964349215.1 uncultured Acidimicrobiaceae bacterium
ATCATCAAGCGTCTAAACAAGCCAGGCGCCCTCTCCCTAGGGTTCTGGCGGTTGCGAATCAAAAAGGTGGAGTTGGCAAGACAACTACGGCTGTTAACTTGAGTGCTTGCCTTGCTGAACTTGGATACCGAGTTCTTGTATGCGACTTAGATCCGCAAGGAAATGCAACTACAGGACTTGGACTGAACCCAAGAAACCTAGAGTCCTCAATGTATGAAGTCATCTTGAATGATCTTCCGCTTGAAGACTGTATTGAGCCAACTTCTGTTAAAAATCTATTCATTGCACCGGCCAGCTTAGATCTTGCAGGTGCCGAGATAGAGCTAGTACCTGCTTTTAGCCGTGAACTTCGCTTAAAACGGGCCATTGAAGCTGTTAGTGACCAATATGACTACGTTTTGATTGATTGCCCGCCATCTCTTGGGTTATTGACAGTAAATGGACTGGCTGCTGCCACAGAAGTAATCGTTCCTATTCAGTGCGAGTACTACGCACTTGAAGGCTTAGGCCAGCTTCTTAGAAACGTGGCCCTTGTTCAAAAGAACCTGAACCCGTCTCTTGAGGTAACGGCAATAGTGCTTGTCATGTATGACGCCCGTACAAAGCTATCTGATCAGGTTGCCCAAGAAGTACGAGACCATTTTGGCGACATTGTATGTCGTAATGTTATTCCTCGCTCCATACGTCTCTCAGAGGCCCCATCTTTTGGGCAGCCAATAATTTCATTTGATTCAACATCTCGTGGGGCGATTGCCTATCGAGAGGTAGCAAAGGAGGTAAGTGGTGGCGCGCCGTAGCGGTTTGGGTAAAGGTCTGGGGGCACTGATTCCTCCAGAGGCGGTCGCGCAAGGCGATGGCTCAGCTTTCAGAGAAGTTCCAGTTTCTAGCGTCACTCCTAATCCGTATCAGCCCCGTAGGCATTTCGATGAGGAGGCTCTAGCCTCCCTTTCGGCCTCAATTCGAGAGCTTGGAGTCTTACAGCCTCTTCTTGTAAGGATGCTGGAAACGGGAGAATACCAGCTAATTGCCGGCGAGCGTCGCTGGCGTGCAGCAAAAAGGGCCGGGCTACCCACGGTTCCTGTGATTGTTAAAGATATTGACGATTTAGCCTCGCTTGAACAGGCAGTGGTAGAGAATCTTCATCGTAGAGACCTAAATCCACTCGAAGAAGCAGCCGCTTATCAGCAACTCTTAGACGATTTTTCAATGACGCATGATCAATTGGCAACCAGGGTTGGTAAGAGTCGAGCATCTATAACGAATACGCTTCGCCTCTTTCAATTACCCGCTACGATCCAGCGTTTTGTTGCCGAGAACCAGATATCAGCAGGTCATGCTAGAACTCTATTAAGTACTCCAGATAGAGATTTCCAAGAAAAACTGGCTCAGAGGATAGTTAGCGAGGGTCTATCGGTTAGAGCTGTTGAAGAGGAGATCCGAATCTATACCTTCGGTGAAGAGGGCATGGATAGCGGAACTAAATCAACGGGATCTAAAAATGCATCTGGAGTTAAATCAGTCTCGGCAGAGGATAAGCCTCAGACACAAAGACTTCGACAAGCCGGCCTCCACGAGCTAGAGGTCCTTTTGTCTGAGCATCTATCCACCAGCGTGGTGGTCGAGGAGAAGGGTAAACGAGGCCGGGTAATAATTGATTTCGCGGACCTAAACGATCTCGAGCGCATTTACCGAGCGATGGTCGGACAAAGCAGCTAACAGAAATATTCAGCTATAAAAATGCAATAAACTCTCAAGTTTTACTTGAGAGTTTATTAATCCCCAGGTTGTGGATAAGTCTGGGGGTAGAGTTCAACCAAAGGTTTCAGTGAAACAGCTATTTTTGGAATTTATCCAAGAAAATCAGCAAGTTCCTCTAGAAGCTGACCCTTGCCCTTTGCTCCTATCAGGCGTTTTTTGGGCTCACCCTTCTCGAAGACAATGAGTGTCGGAATACTCATGACCTCAAATTTTCGAGCCACCTCAGGATTGTCATCGACATTGAGTTTCGCAATTCGAATCTTGCCTGATTGCTCAGTGGCAATTTCTTCAAGAATGGGAGCGATCATTTTGCATGGTCCGCACCACTCGGCCCAAAAGTCAACGATTACCGGTTCTGTCGAACTTTGAATCTCTTCGTTAAATGTTGCGTCTGAAAGTTTTAAAATATTGCTCACGGCATTTCTCCTTGATTTTGATTGGAACAGTTGAGGACTAGGAAGATGATGAAATGGCTCCGAGCGGTTGGTTAGTGGCGTGTTCTGTTTCCAACCACCTTTCGCTGTCAATGGCGGCCATACATCCTGAGCCAGAAGCTGTAATGGCTTGGCGATATGTCTTGTCTTGCACGTCGCCGCATGCAAACACACCCTCAACGTTGGTTCTCGATGAGCCGGCTTGGGTAACCAAATAGCCGTCGTCGTCCATGGTCAGCTGGCCGCGAAACAGTTCTGTATTGGGGCGATGGCCAATTGCAACGAATAAACCCGTTATGTCGAGAACTGAGCGTTCAGAGGTCTTCAGGTTCTGGATTACTGCCCCCTCCAACTTGGATTCACCGAGGAGCTCGACTACTCCAGAGTCCCATATGAACTCAATTTTTTTGTTCGCAAACGCTCTTTCTTGCATGATCTTTGAAGCACGCAGTTCGTCACGACGATGGATGACGGTGACCTTGTCAGCAAACTTGGTAAGGAAAATGGCTTCTTCCAATGCGGAATCGCCACCACCGACGACCGCGATTGAGTGACCTCGGAAAAAGAAGCCATCACACGTGGCGCACGTTGAAAGACCATGACCAAGTAGTCGCTCTTCTGATGGTAAGCCCAACATCAACGATTGTGCCCCGGTAGAGACAATGATGCTCTGGGCCCGATGAGTTGGCTCAGGGGCGTTAGGATCACCGATCCAAACGCCAAATGGGCGTGCTGAGAAGTCGACCTTAGATACTCGAGAGGTAATGAATTCGGTGCCAAATCGTTCAGCTTGAGCCCGAAAGTTTCCCATCAGCTCGGGACCCATGATGCCATCGATAAATCCAGGAAAATTCTCAACCTCGGTGGTCAACATGAGCTGGCCGCCCGGCTGGTCACTTGTTGAGGACAACTCTCCCTCAATTACCAGCGGTGCCAAGCTGGCCCTTGATGTGTATATAGCAGCGGTAAGCCCGGCTGGGCCTGAACCGATAATGATGACGTTGCGAATGTCGGACACGACGAAATACAGCCCTTCTAGGTATTACGGGTTGACTCAGAGGCGAATCGCCTACTCCAACAGAACAAACCAAGTAGGAAAAAGATTCCACCGGTCAACAAGTGGGCTCCCCAGACTGAACCTGGAATCCAAATATCTATGAAACGAACAAGGGCGATGATGACAAAAGTCGCTATCGAGATTCCCAGAATTGCCGCAGCAATTCCATAGACGATTACACGTGCCAGATGTTCGAGCGGGTCAATTGTACGAGTACGAATGGTCTCTACTACCCGTTCAACCGTGTCGGCCGCGCGCTCGGGCCAGTCATTGCCAATAGGCTGATGTTGAGAATTCATAGGGAGAAGCCTAACCCCTCGGCCCAAACGTTTTACTCTGGGACGGTGCGACATATCTTGGCAGTCATCTTTGGCCTATTAATAGCCGGACTGACTTCGGTCATGGTGGGCGAATACGAACTGGTTGGTTTAACCCCCTATCTTGCCGGGGCCATTCTCGGCGCCCTGATGAGCGAGCTGTTTATTTCTTTTGGGAAGTGGACTGGGATCCTTCCCGGGATTATTGCCGGGGCGATAGTTGCGGGGTCGATGTATTGGACTGGAAAGATCAACAGCAATTTTGGTATCGATCCGTATCCAGACGGTGCTTATATCGCCGCTGGTGTTGGTGCCTTGGTTGGCTTGGTGCGTGTCTGGCGTGCCGGGGCTCGTCGGGCTACTAGGGATGGCTATTAAGGGGCCAGGTTGAATGACTGAACGTTGAGGACCCGACAATCTGAAACGGCCAACACATAAGCCCGAAGATCGAGAGTTGCAGATGCTTCCTTGTTTTTGGATTTCAACAAGGTGAACACTTCAACGACTGCCGCTTCACCGCCAAAGGATGCACTCGATTTATAGCGCAATAAGCCCAGACGCTTGTCTTGATTGCGAATAGCGGGTTCACAATCCGAGTGAGCTTTGGCGAAATCATCGGCCACTTGGGCATATGCGGGTGCCCCTGCCGCAGGGGACAGCTGAGTGGGAGGAGAGAGTGTACCTTCGTGTGCATCTCCAGGGATACTGGTGCCGTTTTCCGAAGAAAAGGAGTCGTCGTCATACCTTTCAACCGACTTCGCGGCGGAATCTGCCGACGAGGTGGCCGATACTTCTGGGAGTAGAGCTTCGCGAACGGGAACCCTCAGGTCACTTGTGGCCTTAAGTTCCAAGTGAGTCCCCTCAACCACATTCACAGCCATCCCAGTAGCCACCGGCCTTTGCCGGTCATCGTTTGACAACAACGGGATTGCACTTGCAACAGCAATTGCAACAACGCCGGCGGCCGCACCATAAGCAACCCATCTGGGCCAGGCCCTACGGCCTACAGATCTCAACGTGTCCGTATCAACACTTGCCAAAGCCCGGCTGATGTTATGTGCTATTCGCCCGCTATCAGGCAAGGCCACGGGACTCGCTACCCAATTGGATACAAGACGCAGTGCCTCAAGGCGATCGGCACACTCGGCGCAGTTGTCCAGATGCTCTACAGAACCCGAGACCGGCTCGTTGTCCAATAGGGCGTTTAGGGTTTCGTCGTCCAGATGATTATTTGTCATCAGAATTACTTTGACGTCTGCCGGGGGTAGTTGAGTTCCCAGAAATTATTTGATGAAGTTGAGATCGACCTCTAGAGATACGAGAACGAACCGTCCCCGGGGCAATATCTAAAACCTCGGCGATCTCGTCATATGAGAGAGAACAAATATCTCGTAACACGACTACCACTCTCTGGTCTAGCGGCAAAGCGCTAAGCGCTTCGTCCAAATCAAGACGGTCAACAACGCTGTCGATTGCCGAGCTTGTTTGTAAATCAATACTGTCTCCGACATCGTTACTAACCGACATCTCCGCGTCGGCGCCGCGTACTACCTGGATGCCATGACGCCTTTTCCGTTTACGAATCTCGTTTAAGCACGAATTAGTTGTGACCCGATATGCCCATGTGGCAAAGGTCGAATGGCCATCGAAGTTCGGTAGACCCCGAACGATTGCAATCAACGCTTCTTGAATGGCGTCATCAGCGTCAACTGCGCCAACAATGCGGCGGCAAAGTCGGAACAATCGTGGATAGCTAATGTGAAGCAACTTGTCGAGGGCATCCACTTGGCCTTCTCGCCAAGCGGCGATAAGCGCGGAGCTCTCGTCGTTGCCATCGGTCGACGTGGAGGCTGAGTCACTATCGATGCCTGTCACCGTAGTCGTTGCCCAGGGGTTCACTGGCTCTTAACCGAGTAACTGCACTTGGTTAATTTGAGTTGAATATCGTGGCCCCACTCGGCCATCGCCGAGGTGTGTGATCCAAATGAGTACGTGGGTGCCAGATCTTCCACGGAGGTCAACGGTGATGTTTCCTGTCAAGCCTTCTTTGATGGCTATGGGTTCGCCCCAATTCGTAAGGTCTGGCCCAAGTTCGTCAGCTATATAGAACGAAGCTTGCCAGGCAACGGTAGGTGTTATCAGCTCAAGCTTTTCGATGCGGGACTTTTCTTTCAGAGAGAACACCAAACCGACTCCTTGTTTTAAGTCTGCAACATCGGGTTTTTGATACCTCTCAGTGGTCCAACCGGTTTCAGGGTTGTCATCTAACACAAGGCCGAGTTCGTCATCGTGCTCGCCGTCACTGCCAAAGGGATCAAATGAAGCGATGCCGACTATTGATAAGGGTTCAAGTGGTCCTACCTGCACTCCAAAACGTGCCGCAAATCGATCGATCATGGACTTCCCTTGTTGCGTGGAAGCAATAGCAACGCCAACCAACAACAACGTAAAGCCGATCACAGCTAATAAAGTCAAAGTCGATCGGCTTGGCCGTTTGCGCCTTCGGTACTTCGAGCTAAGGCCATGTTCGGCGGGCCGCCGGGAACTCTTGGCCATGGTGATCGTCGAGTCGGACCTTGCCGAGGGAATAAAAGATGTTGATTCTTCATCAAGATCTATAGCGGCATCTTCGAGTGCCGCGACCAGGTCTTGGGCATTTTCATACCTGTCGTGAGGTTGACGCCTCAAACAACAAAGGACCACGGCCTCTAGTGCTCGGCTGATTTCTTGGTTTATCTGTCTTGGTGGAATGGGGTCTTTGGTTAAGCGAGCGATCGCAGTGGCTGTACTTGAGTCAGACAAAAAGGGTGGTGTTCCACTAAGCATCTCGTACAAGACGACCCCAAGTGAGTAGATGTCACTTCGGGTATCTATGTGATTGCTTTCAACTTGTTCAGGCGACAGATATTTAGCCGTGCCTACCACTTGGTTTACTTCCGTCAGATCGTCATGTGTCTCGGACTTGGCGATACCAAAATCTGTGATCAAAACCCGGCCATCATGGTCTAACAAGATATTGGCGGGCTTTATATCTCTATGCACCAACCCCTGTTGATGAGCATGATCGAGGCCGATTGCAACTTGTAGCGCTATGTCGATCGCGATTTCGGGAGATAGAGAACCCTCTGCATCAAGAGCTTCGCGTAACGTCTGGCCTTCGATGAGCTCCATAACGATTGCTTCAAAGTCATCGCTGCATGTGTCATATATAGAAACGATGTTTGGATGAGAGAGCCTTGCCGCCGCTAACGCTTCTTGACGAAATCGAGCAACGAAAGAACGGTCAGAGGCAAGGTTAGGTAAAAGAATCTTTACGGCAACAGGTCTGGTCAAGATCTCGTCTTTAGATTCCCAAACTTGGGCCATGCCACCTTGGGCAATTAGACGCACCAAACGATAACGACCCGCAACGAGATCGCCGGCCTTTGCCACATCAGCCTTCATGCCAGGTCTTTCACACCAGGTCGCGCGATTAAGCGCTTTGCCCTGCGAGATGACCGCCAATGACGACCCCACCACAACATTAGAAATGCGAATGCTCCTAGCGACAACAAAATGCCCACGCCCGATATAGAGGTTGACCGAATGACGAAACGCTCTTTTATCAAAAGCAGGTTTCCGTCTGGGGTGAGAACTTCAACTTCCATAGGGAACGCCCCTGAGGTTCTGTAGCGAACCGGAACCCTCAAGGTGTTATTGGCCTTATTCAACAGAATTACTTGCGAGAAGGTGCCGGGTTGATTTTTGTCACCGTCGAGGAACTCCAACTTCTCGCTTTTGAGACGCAACATAACCTTTGCTGGACTGTTCGGATTGGTGTTGGTCAAGGTAATGGGAACGGTTCCCTCTTGATCGGTAAGTCGATAAGTGCCTCGATCGACGAGGCGAATCCGGCCGGTAACTTTCGTGATCTGCTTTTTTGCCACAGATAGGTACTGTTTGCGTTCTTCAGCCGAGATTTCTGCTGAGTTACTTATGAGAAATAGCCGCTCGCCAAGATCGATAGTCCCATCCTCGGGTCGAACCAAGGTCCTGACAGAATCCAAATCTCTTTGCAGCTTGATTTCGTCTGGGCCAAGAGCTCCCGAGGTGGGTGATTTCTGACGCACAAACCGTCGAACCAGAGGCTTCTTGCCGGCAGCAGTGGCCTCATAATCAACTTCATCAAAGAGGAAATCTACCGTCACCGGCCTAACCAAGGCCTGAGAATTCGAGAGTGCATCCAACAAAACCTTCAAGGCTTCTGGAGATACAGCGTCTTTTGTTCCTGACGGAAGGGTTAAAGCCACTCCACGTTGAGTGCTGGGGCTATCGAAGTATAAGACCGCCAAGTCAGCCATGAGATGGAAAGCGCCAAGCACTTGGTCTGTGTTGTTGGTCAGGTGATCACCGAGAGCCTTGTCGATTGATACGGCGGAAACTTCTTGTCCTCGAGAATCACGCAGAAGAAAAGGACGAGTAAGGCTGAGACGAAGAGACAGCGGCACCATTGAAGTTTCTGGAAGCACCACTCGGTCGATGCCGAGATCGAGCAGGTTATCGAGACTGGGTTCGTCGAGTGGCCCACTACTCATCCACGTCCTCTCCACGGGGCGCACGTTCAGATGCTCGTCCAAGCTGGCCAGCCCTTGAGTGCGCTGGATCAACAGTTGGTCAATTGCTTCAGGTTGGGATGAGGAGAGTAACGGAAGATTGATATTTACGTAGGGCCTGGCAATTACCTGGCGATTCGCCAGTGAACCCGCGAGTGCCGTAGCAGCATTGCTTTGAAGATTTGCCAAAGCATCGAGGGTTTCAGGAATTGGAGCCAGGGTAAGCGCAAGATTTGACTTGGAAAGGACCTCGGCGGTTCCTTCGAGGTTGGATCGGTTGCTGCGACTGAGATCAATTGATCCAGCTGGACTAAGAGAGGGGGATGAACCAAACGAATGTATTAAAGCGACTCTTAAAGGCGGTGATGAGTCAGGGTCAGGTGATCGAATTAGATAAGTAGTAAGCGACGAATATTGTTGTGACGAGTCTTTGAGCTGCAACGAGACATGCACTGGGTAGACCCCCGGCCCCAACAAGGGAAATTTATCGAGATCCTCGACTTCGCCTGGGTTGGCGAGTGTGAAGAACAAAGAGGTCGTACCGCCATTGGGAGTGCTGAGACTTACCGGACGTTCAATAGTTCTGAGAGCCTGACCCCGAGATCCATCGATTGTTTGAGAAAAACGAGACCGAGTTTTAACCGGCTCATGGAGAGTGACCACCATTTTATACCTGTCGGGTTGGCTGACCTCTTTCAGGTTGAGCTGAAGTTCAAAAATCTGTCCTGGTCCCGTAACAAAAGTTTGACCCGCCATCGTCATAGAGGGTCCAGTTGCAGCGGAGGGCCCAGGCCCCTGGGCCCCGACAGAAGTAGGAACCGAAATAATCGAGAATATGGCGAGGCTCACCAAGATAAGCAGACGCGCCAGGCCTTGAGTCGGCCGCCTTTGCTTATCAAGTGAAAGGTTCATTCCTAAAGCAGGCTAGCGAACACCCAGGCCTATCTCTGTGCGCTGGGGACTCCGGCGATAGAGACATAATTTTCGCGAACTGTAGAATGGCGGCTTGACTGTTCTAATAGAGGTCTCTGAACGCTCTATCGATCACGACACTGGACCAGGACATCCGGAGTCTTCGGCTCGCCTTGGGGCCGTTTTGTCGGGCATAGAGCATTCCGGCGTGGTTGAAGCTACTCGTACGATCAACGCACGAGAGGCGACCAGAGCCGAGCTTGAACTTGTTCATTCGGGCCCCTATTTAGATGCGCTTGAGAGATTTTGTAAAACAGGTGGGGGCAATATAGACGCCGACACCGTAGCAGTTTCAGCCTCGTGGGAGGCTGCGCTGTTCGCTGCCGGATCAGGTGTCGATGCAATCGAGCGGCTGGATCGCGGCGAGGGTTCGGCAGCCTTTTGTTTGGTACGACCTCCAGGACATCATGCGACGCGGACTCGCGCCATGGGGTTTTGTTTGATCAATAATGTGGCCGTAGCAGCGGGGGTGTTAGCCGAGCGGGGCGAACGGGTGTTGGTGTTGGATTGGGATGCTCATCATGGAAATGGCACCCAGGATATTTTTTGGGAAGACAACCGGGTTTTATATGTCTCTTTGCACGAGTCACCTCTATATCCATACAGCGGTGCCATTGATGAAATAGGCAGTGGCGAGGGTCTCGGGATGACCATCAACGTTCCCCTTCCCAGGGGAGCGACCGGAGACGTGGAAATGGTTGCACTAGATGAATTGGTCGATCCTGCAGTAGAAAATTTTGACCCAACTTGGGTTTTGGTCTCGGCAGGATTTGATGCCCATCGCAAAGATCCACTGACAGGTCTGGCTTTAAGTAGCGGAGACTTTTCTTCTCTGACAACCAGAGTGATGCAGTATGCCCCAGCTGGTCATAGGTTGTTTTTTCTTGAAGGCGGATATGACCTGGAAGCGCTGGGCGATTCTATGGGTGCATGTGTAGCGGCTCTCGTCGATGCCAAATATCAGCCTGAAGCTCCGACGTATGGTGGGCCAGGCAGAGATGCAGTGCATGCAGTTAAGAACTTTGTTAGTCATCTCGAATAAGCCCTGGCTCTAAATGAGATCACGGCTCTATTGAAAGACCACGCCCCCAGTACTGTGAGGTCGTGATTCCTGAACGTATCGAGCCCGTGCTCGACGAAGTGCGCCCATTGGCCCAACGACTCATAGACCATGGCCATAGCGCGTACCTAGTTGGTGGCACGGTCAGAGACATTTTGCTGGGCCGAGATTCAGCCGCCATTGATTTCGATCTGACCACAGACGCACTTCCAGATGAGATTGAGAAAATCATTCAACCCTGGGCTGATGCAATCTGGTTGCAAGGAAAACGTTTTGGAACGATTGGCTGTCGCAAGGGTGATCGCGTCTATGAAATCACCACGCACAGGGCAGAGGTCTATGTCCCCGAGTCACGAAAGCCAGAGGTCCAATTTTCAGATTCCATCGAGGCCGATCTTTCAAGGCGAGACTTCACAATCAATGCGATGGCCCTTTCATTGCCCGACCCTGAACTGATCGACCCGTTCGGGGGAGTGGTCGATCTTGGCGCCAAGAGGCTTCGCACCCCTTTGACGCCAGAAGAATCTTTTACTGACGACCCACTTCGCATGTTGCGAGCGGCGCGCTTTCTTTCTGGATATGACCTTGTTCCCGACGACGAGATGGTTGACGCGGTTAAAAGCCTTCATGGTCGTCTCGAAATCGTTTCTGCTGAACGCATAAGAGACGAGCTCGACAAGCTGATGGTCGTAGAGCGTCCTGGTCCCGGTCTTTGGTTTTTGGTTAAAACCGGTTTGGCCGGCGTCTTTTTGCCCGAGTTACCCGGCTTGGCACTCGAGCAAGATCCGATCCATCGCCATAAGGATGTCTTGGCTCATACGATTGCAGTGATCGAAAACACTCAGCCCGAGCGCATTATTCGTCTCGCCGCTCTGTTTCATGATGTTGCAAAACCCAAGACTCGATCATTTGGACCTAACGGAAAGGTCAGCTTTCACCATCATGAAGTGGTGGGCGCTCGTATGACAAGAGAGCGCATGAAGGCAATGCGATATTCAAGTGATGACGTTGCAGCAGTTTCCAAACTTGTAGAGCTTCATCTGCGTTTCCATACATACAAAATGGGTTGGACCGACAGTGCCGTACGACGTTACGTGCGCGACGCCGGCCCGTTGCTTGAGCGACTCAATGAACTCACCCGTTGCGATTGCACCACGCGAAATCAGCGACGTGCCGAAGAATTATCAAGGCGCATGGATCATCTTGAAGCTCGCATTAAAGAGCTTCAAGCACAAGAAGAACTGACCGCGCTTCGTCCCGATCTTGATGGCAATCAGATAATGGAACGTCTCGGAATTGGACCAGGTCGTGAGATTGGCCAAGCAATCGCTTTCATGATGGAGCTGCGCCTAGAAGAAGGCCCCCTTGGAGAAGACGAAGCCCTCCGCCGCCTCGATGCTTGGTGGGCGAGTCGAGGCTAGACCTCATCCTCACCTCACGGACAGGTTTGGCGCCAGGCGTCTAGCTGAAGATTCTTTCTGATAGAGCTGAGTTTGAGTGCGGCCGATGTAGGACAGAACTTTGCAGTATCAACTCCGTACTCGGCATGTAGAACGGCCTTGTTGGCGCTGATGAAAGGTTTAAGAGCTGCACATTCGTCATAAGCCGCACACTCTTCATTGATTGCAAAGTCAAAGTCATTTACCAGAGCGGGGATCTGATCCAGATCATTTTTCAGACCAATGGCGAGCCCACGGTCATGCGCTGCTTTAGCCAGACGTTTGTTGTATGTGAGTTGGTGATCGGGGGTTAGAGGAAAGCCCGTTCCATTTGTGTATCCGTCGATGTTGTCAACCTCGACACCGTCAAAGCCCTTCTTTTTACAAAGGTCCATGCGAGCTTCCATGATCGGCATCAACACATTTATTGCTCGAATGTCTAGCCAGCGTTCTCCTGCCCACCCGTTGTCTTTTCCAAGTACCGATTCAGGAAATGATCCCGCATCGCTGCGCCAGTCTTCATAGCTACCGGCACTCATATAACAAATAACCTTTCGACCTTTGTCATGCAGGGCGGTAACTACCGAAGCATCTACATCAAAGAGGTCTATGTCGTAAATATCAGCCTCGACACTCAAGTCGACAGGCAAATCAGTCAATTGCCACTGCCAGCTCATACCAGGAGTGGGCTTCCACCAGGTGGATTGGTCTGCCGATGTTCCATCGGTGGGATTTGATTTGTTATTTGGACTGTCGTTGCGAGTGGCTGGATTGGCACCATCGCCAGTGCCGGTTTTGGAATCACCCCCGGTTCCATTTGCATTCTTTGTTCTCGAGGGGTCCTTTGTTTCAGGCTGACCACTGTTAGAAGTTCCATCAGTATCGGAAGTGTTTAGGGTATTCGGGCCATTACCCTGTGAGCTGGCAGACGTTCCTTCTTTTTCACCAAAAAAAGGAACGAATCCCGGTAAGGCGCGGCCACTTTCACCACTGCCGAGTGTGAAGATAGCCACAACTCCAGCCAGGGTGAGGACGCCAATCGTGGTAAACAACGCTTGACGATGTGTCTCGGTAAACTTTGCCATTCGAGTTGTCAGCGACCCAGCCTTAATCACGTGATCAGTGTAGTTGGAGGCGTTCTATTTTGGTTCTCACGGACAGGTTTGGCGCCAGGCGTCTAGCTGAAGATTCTTTCTGATAGAGCTGAGTTTGAGTGCGGCCGATGTAGGACAGAACTTTGCAGTATCAACTCCGTACTCGGCATGTAGAACGGCCTTGTTGGCGCTGATGAAAGGTTTAAGAGCTGCACATTCGTCATAAGCCGCACACTCTTCATTGATTGCAAAGTCAAAGTCATTTACCAGAGCGGGGATCTGATCCAGATCATTTTTCAGACCAATGGCGAGCCCACGGTCATGCGCTGCTTTAGCCAGACGTTTGTTGTATGTGAGTTGGTGATCGGGGGTTAGAGGAAAGCCCGTTCCATTTGTGTATCCGTCGATGTTGTCAACCTCGACACCGTCAAAGCCCTTCTTTTTACAAAGGTCCATGCGAGCTTCCATGATCGGCATCAACACATTTATTGCTCGAATGTCTAGCCAGCGTTCTCCTGCCCACCCGTTGTCTTTTCCAAGTACCGATTCAGGAAATGATCCCGCATCGCTGCGCCAGTCTTCATAGCTACCGGCACTCATATAACAAATAACCTTTCGACCTTTGTCATGCAGGGCGGTAACTACCGAAGCATCTACATCAAAGAGGTCTATGTCGTAAATATCAGCCTCGACACTCAAGTCGACAGGCAAATCAGTCAATTGCCACTGCCAGCTCATACCAGGAGTGGGCTTCCACCAGGTGGATTGGTCCGGCCCCGGAACAGTTGTGGTCGTTGTCGTTGTCGTTGTGGCCATTACGTTAAAAGAAGCGATCGCCTTAAAGCGAGCAACCTTGGCCACTACCTTTGCCGTACCCGGCGGCAACGACGGAATGGTAACGGAGAGCCGAAAGCCCCCTTTGCTCCCAGTTCTCATTGTGCCTACCGAAACCGTTCCCACGATGATGGAACCCTTGGTATTGGTTGGGAAATTCTTACCCGTTACGGTTGTTGTCGATCCCCGAGGTCCGCTGGTTTTGCTTAACCAAATCGAAGCCGAAGCTGCCCCTGCCGGCGAAACTGCGATGACGGTCAAATTGGCAATTATGAGTAGTAGAGCGAGAATGACGGGGAAGAGTCGTGCTTTTTGCATCTTGTTATGTTTCGGATAACTGAGTAAGAATCTTTAGAGTTGCATTTCATGTTCGGAGATTTCAGTTCATGTCGGAGTACCACGGGCTAAGTGGGCAAGCAGGAAGTTGGTCTTGTCATCTAGAAAAGCACACCCAGGGGCCTGGCCACATCCTCCCACGGAGAATCAACCGTTTAGATATCAACCAAGTACCAATTCAGGGGAACGCCTAATGAGATCTGCAAACGCCCGATGAGATCTGCAGCTGAGAACAAAACAATACCTTCTAGGTGGTCTCGTGTTGTCAGTAAGGCCGGCAGCTTGAAGAAGCACGACCAGGCAGTGACCATCCTTGCTTTACGCTCCGAACTTGTTTCACTTCGTGAAGAAAATGCACGCTTGCGAATGGCCAATCACGGACAGCCTGGAATACATCAGACAATCGATCGTTTACGTTGTGCAACCAAAGACCATCTTGTCAGTGGACAGGAAGCAGATTTGGCTGAAGAAGCCGATCATCTTTGGCACGTACTGGCTGAGGCAGTGGTAATTCGTGAAGGTTTACTCAGTGCTTGTAGAGATCTCTCAAACGCAGCCACCTCACTTGAGGGGCGCTTGCAAAATCTGATTCCCCAACTCACCAGCACCGAAAAATTGAGTGTTGAGCTGGAAGAACTGGTCGAGCTGACGAACAGTTCAGAGCCGGTTGAGTCAGACGCATCTGACACCACCGTTATTCAAATGCCCAGCAAACGTTCATTACGGCCCACCGCTTCTTACAGCTGATCTATGGAACACAGGTGAATTCATGAATGCAACAAATACCCATCAAAAACCATTCGAGGCCCGCAGCTTCACTCTGCGCATGGCCCTGGTATTAACGGTTATAGCCTCGCTGCTTACGTTTGTACCTGGACGTGCAAATGCGGCCGCCAAGACTTTGGACCTTCGCGTTCTGGTGGTTTCTGCTGATGGTAGCGAACCGGCCATTGCTGCTTGGACAAGCCAACTCAAAGCAGAGGGAGTGCCGTTCGACCTTTTGATTGCCACCAACGAAGCACCCATCACCTCGGGGCGTCTGATTCGTACAGCCCAGCATGGTCGTTATCAAGCGATCGTTATGGCAAGCGCCGATCTCGTGTCTTGTAACTCAAATGGTTGTGCATCAACGGTTACCCAAGACGAGCTAACCGCCTTGTCCGAATACCAAAAGACCTTTGGAATTCGTCAAGTCTCTGCATATGTGTATCCAACGCCTTCTGTTGGCTTGAATTATCCAACAAGTTCCGGAGACATGAACGGGGTGGTTGCATCTCTTACTGTTGAAGGCAAATCAACCTTTCCCTACCTGAATGGCCAAGTTCCCATTGAACATTCATATGGATATTTGTCCACCCCAAATCCTGGAACTGGCGAAACCTTTACGAACCTCGTTTCTGCGCCTACGGGACAGCCTTTGGTGGGTGTATACAAACGTTTAGACGGCCGTGAGGAAATGGTTGTTACGGTTGACTCGAATCCCTGGGTCATCAATAGCAAGCTACTTACTCACGGAATGTTGCGCTGGGTTACCAAGGATGTCTATCTAGGCCTTTTGCGAAACAACTTCAGCGTCCATATTGACGACGTCTTCTTGCCCGACGACCGCTGGGATGTAAATGCCAATACCACTCACGAAGATGATGGGGCAACCATACCCTTAATTCGCATGACAGCAGCTGACGTTGAGCGGCTCAGGACCTGGCAAAATAGCAACAACCTCAAGCTCGATATGACCTTTAACGGGGGCGGTAGTGATGAACATATTGAACAATATGGCTCTGATCCCCTGACCACGGCAATGCTTGCCAATCTCAGCGAATTCCGGTGGCTGAACCATACGTTCAGTCATCTCAATCTCGATAACGAATCGGCGGCTGTGATCAATAATGAAATCAAGGCCAATAGGACTTGGGCAAGGCAAAAGAATATCTCTCTCTCAAGTGGTGAATTGGTTACAGGTCAACATTCTGGACTTAACAATCCGGCAATGCCCGCTGCGCTGAACAAGGCCGGCATCGTCTATATCGCATCCGACAACTCGCGCACCCCAAATCAAACCAAAATCGGTCCTGCCTTTACTGTGCCAAGGCATCCGACCAACATCTACTACAACACAGCTACTCGGGAAGAACAGTTGGATGAGTACAACTATTTGTACTACGAGAACTGCACCAATACGGCCACAACAACGTGTTTGAGCGCTCCTGCTACATGGGATGAGTACGTCGGACGTGAAGCCACGATCATGCTTGGCCATGTTCTTGGAAATGACGTGCGTCCCCACTACGTCCATCAAGGTAACATCGCCGAAGACGGAGTGCTTTATGACGTACTTGACCAGATGTTGGGTCGTTACCGCAATTATCTGTCGACGCCGCTGGTCCAGCCGACACTGAGTGAAGCAGGCAAGAGCCTGACCCGACGAGATATGTGGGAAAACGCGATTGCCACCAACAAAGTTCAGGCGACCATTACTGGAAATGTTGTGAGAATCATACCAATGGTCAACCTTGACATTCCCCTAACGGCGCCAAATTCGTCCAGGATTCGCACTGTCAATGCGAATGGTACGATTGTCCATAAAGATTATGGCGATGAATACGGGGGTCTTAGTTCCGCCTGGACTTCTGTAAGAGCAAACAAGTCGTTGGTGATAACCCTTACCCCGTAGAGGGGCGCCTATTTACATAGCCACTTCTGTTTGCCAACATCATTGCCATCTTCATCAAATGTTTAATGCAGTCGATTAGGCAAATATGACCGGCGATCATCTGAGGCATACAGGCGCGAGGCGCAAAGTGCTGATGATCACCGAAGGGACTTATCCCTATGTCATTGGTGGAGTCAGCACCTGGTGTGACTTGTTGATCAAAGGGATCGACGAAGTTGATTGGAATATCCTCCCAATCTTGGCGGGAGATATCGACATTGATCCCAAGTATCTTCTGCCGGCCCATGCCGGCTTGCTGGATGCATTGGGATTGTGGTCAAACCAGCCGGCCCCTATGGGCAAGAGACTAGGGAAATTGAATACCAACCTTCCCGGGGTTCTCGCGGAGGGTCTTCTTGGTTGGAATAACCCCCAAGATCGGTTGATTGATGCTTTGGTGAGTTTTCGCCAGTGTCCAGAGACAATTCGTCCCATATTCAAAAGTCCACAAAGCTGGGCATCTTTTCTTGCAGGCCTGGAAAAGGCATTGGCAACTCAGCCAAATGAAGCCGGTTCACCGCCACCTCTTGAAATGCGCCATGCAATAGAGCTTTATCACTCCTTGTATTGGGTAGCTCGAACAGCGGGTACACAGACACCCGCCAGCGACCTTCTTCATGTGACCGCAGCGGGATGGTCGGCTATTCCTGCAGTTATTGATAAAGAAATCAATGGCACCCCTTTCTTATTGACTGAGCATGGGGTCTATGTTCGCGAGGCATATCTGGGAGCTGTCAGGGCTGAGTTCGAGCCTTCGAAGGTATTTGTAAACACTCGTCTTGCTCGTGGTTTCACACGGTTGGCATATGGAGCGGCAGATATGGTGACACCTGTTACCGCAGCCAATGCCTGGTGGGAAGATGCCTTTGGCGTGGCGCCAGAGCGCGTTCGAGTCATTAACAACGGCGTGCGCATACCAGATGAACCGCCACCTCCACCGAGGACGAGAACTGTCGTATCAATAGGCCGTCTTGATCCATTGAAAGACATCCATACCTTGCTCAGAGTCGCGAGTGAAGTTCTAAGGCATGCCCCCGAAGCTCAGTTTTTTCACTATGGCCCGACGACAGATGCAAACATGGCTTATGCGCAATCTTGTTACGCGCTTCATAAGGAGCTCGGGCTGGGCGATCGGTTTCGATTCATGGGAGCGACGAGAGACCCCAACGGAGCTCTGCTTAGAGCTGACATGGCGATTTTAACGAGTATTTCTGAAGGGTTCCCGATGTCAGTCCTTGAGGCAATGGCTCTTGCTCGTCCAGTGGTGGCGACAGCGGTTGGGGGTGTGGCTGAGGGTCTTCGAGGATGTGGTTTGGTAGCGCCATCACGCGACGTGAATGGACTGGCGATGGCCGTATTGACTTTATTGAAGGACCCAGAACTTGGCCAGACTCTTGGGCAAAGAGGCCGTAGTCGCGTGATGCGACGCTTCACGCTCGATCAGTGTCTCGCCGGCTATCGCGATGTTATGGGCAGCCTTTCCCTAAAAGAGAAGGCGTCATGACAAACGACGTTGAGGCGGCAGCAGCAGCAGTGGTTGCCCGACTGGGGCGCCGCCCCGTTGATGAGCTGGAGGTTGCTGTGGTTTTAGAGGCCTGGGGCGGAATAGAAGCCCCCAAGTCTTTGGCTATGGGGCCTGCGATTGTTGAAGTCACCCGAGGCCGTTCTCAGACATGGCGCAAGCCCATATTGAAAAAGAGCACGCGCGAATCCGGCGGTAACGACTCGTCGTCGAATCAAGCAGTTAGCTCTGTATTAATGCTGTTTTCAATCATTATTTGGATGATCTCATTGCCACCCGTTGATGGTCTCAGCCTGAGCCTTTTTGCCCTTCGAATCATGCCGATAGTTCTAGGGGTTCAATGGTTTTTGAAGGGTAGATATCTTTCGAGCGCAGACGGGCTCAAGATGATGCGCAAGTTGGACCCAATTTCTGTATTGCTTTTGGCTTTGGCCTTATTGCTTTCTTGGCAAGTTTCCGGTGTTCACGGAGAAC
>CAYGGL010000017.1:24158-28502 GCA_964349215.1 uncultured Acidimicrobiaceae bacterium
CTTTTGGCTTTGGCCTTATTGCTTTCTTGGCAAGTTTCCGGTGTTCACGGAGAACTCGGGGCTGCTCTGGTAGTTGTGTGGACAGCCGCAATGCTTCTGATTGTTCGTGGATGGGGGATAGCAGGGTCCGTGGTATTTGTTGTTGCAGCTATTGGCGGGTTCCTTGATATGGGAACATTGATAAACGTCGCCCTCGTGACCGTTGTAATGGTCGCGGCGACAGTTGCTGCAGTGCTCAGTTTGCCTAATACGATCATCCCTCCTGGGACGTGGGACCAAGTTGCCATCGGGACTTCGATCGGCGTTTTGTTCGGGCTTTTAATAGGGGCTGGTATGAATCCCCGGGCGGGAGCCATACTTTCGTCCTCTTTTCCGGTCGTGATATTTACGATTCTTGGTGCCATGTTGGGCAGCTCCCAACTCAACCGAATTTGGATCATTACCCTTTCCTCTTCAATTGATCAGCGAAGTGAAATACCCGGACATTCCATCGCCAGGCGTGCCAACGCTCTCATAAAGGGCGCAATGCTCCGTGTCGTTGGCTTCAGCTCTATCTCTTTGCCAATTGGACTCTTTGCGACAAGAAACGAGTATGGATTAGAAGCGCTGTGGCCTTTTATCGCATTCATACTTGCAATGGTTGTCGTAGTGATAGCCACGCTGGCTGACGCGTTTGGGAAAGGTTTATGGACTGTCGGCGCACTGTCGGTGGGATGTTTGGTCGCTGTGGGTCTTCGACTACTGGGAATCGATGCTCAGATTAACGGTATTGCTCTTATTGGGGGAGCAGCGGTGAGTCTGGCGGTCTTGGTCAATCCGGTGAGGCAGATGACTAATAACTTGGGGATGATTATCGCCACTCGTCTTTAAGGGGCGTTTAGATTCCGAGTTTGCGTGCCCGCAAGATCAGCGTTTCCGGCACCAGCGGTTGAACTGATTTGGCCTTCTGTCTGGTTTTCGTTGAACCTGCTGACGTATCTTCTCGAGCTGAATGCTGTGGTTCAACAATCATGTCGATCTCGAAATGGGCTCTGCTGATGTTTGTATAGAGATCGCTGATCGTTCGCGGATAACAAGTGAACGAAACATCGTCTCGAACCTCGATCGTTGGGCCGCTTTCGAAATAAGAGCGCCCGTCGACAACACCTTTGGCTGGGTGTGGTACTGAAATCACCAACAAACCATTGCGTGCCAATATGCGATGGGTCTGTCTCAAAACTCTTCCAATGTCTTCGATCTCGTTGAAGACATTGGTGCTGAGTACCAACTCGACCGAGTTGGCTGAAATAAAAGCCAGATCTGCAGCGTCGCCTCGATGAAGCTCTACAGTGACCTTTTCTGACGCAATTAATTTGCGAGCAAAGTCGAGCTGAGCCGACGAAATATCGATGCCAATGGCATGGGCCCCTTGTTTTGCGAGAGCTATGGCATTTTGCGCGCCACCACACCCAAGCTCTACAACTCGCTTGGTAGACATGTTGGTCAACAAACGAAGGTCGTTTTCTGTAGGGACATTTGCCCCATAAGAAACGACATCTGTCGGCAGATTTATATGTGCTTGATACCTCGCAGAGTAAAGATTCCAAGCTTTGGCGGTATCACTACTTTTTTGGCTAATTGGCGAATTCCTCAACCATCAGACGGGCTTCCTCGTCACGGTACTGGATGGGAGGCGACTTCATGAAGTATGCCGATGGTCCCAACAACGGGCCGCCGATACCCCTATCTTTGGCGATTTTGGCGCAACGCAATGCATCGATGATGACGCCTGCCGAGTTAGGTGAATCCCACACTTCGAGCTTGAGTTCGAGGTTCAAAGGTACGTCACCGAAGTTTCGACCCTCTAGACGTATGTATGCCCACTTACGATCGTCGAGCCAAGCGATGTGATCTGAAGGGCCGATGTGAACATCATGTTCATCGATACCATGACGGAGCTGGCTAGTGACTGACTGAGTCTTGGAAATCTTCTTTGATTCCAAACGATCACGTTCCAACATGTTTTTGAAGTCCATATTTCCACCAACATTTAGCTGGTAGGTGCGATCGAGAACCATGCCGCGATCTTCGAAGAGACGGGCGAGAATGCGATGGACAATGGTTGCTCCTACTTGGCTCTTGATGTCATCACCCACGATTGGAACACCAGCTGCTTCAAATTTGGCAGCCCATTCAGGATCGCTGGCAATAAACACAGGAATAGCGTTTACAAACGCAACGCCCGCATCGAGACAAGCTTGTGCGTAATGTTTTTGGGCAAGCTCTGAACCCACTGGCAAGTACGAGACGAGTACGTCTGCTCCTGATTCACGCAATGCAGCAGCAACGTCAATGGCTTCGGCGGGGCTTTCTTCGCAAGTTTCCTTGTAGTACTTACCAAAACCGTCGAGGGTTGGCCCACGCTGGACGGTTACGCCAAGGTGGCCAACGCTTGCGAAACGAATCGTGTTGTTTTGGCCTGCGAAGATGGCTTTGCTCGCGTCGACCCCGACCTTGGTGGCATCGACATCAAAGGCTGCGACCAGCTCGATATCGCGAATGTGATATCCCCCTAGTTGAACATGCATGAGCCCCGGAACCTCGTCACTTGGGTCAGCGTCTTTGTAGTACTCAAGACCTTGCAGCAATGAACTCGCGCAATTTCCGACGCCGGCAATGGCTAGCTTCACTTTGCTCATGATGTTCCTCCAATAACTTGGGTTTCGACGGGCTGGCCCGCATGTTCTTCTGATATCAAGCGGTCTATCCAGGCGATGTCTCGCTCTGTCGACTCGGTGTGATGTTCTATTAAGGACTTGACGTATCGATCTGCTCTCTCACGAGCGGTGATGCTTTTACGACCCTCATTCAGACATTCAAGAAGAGTCATCCTGCGACGCTCCAGTAGGCCCAGACGTACCTCAGGCTCGATCCAGCGACAAAATGCCAGTTTCAAATTGAAACACCGTTCATCACTTGAAGGATCAGCTATTAGTTCGGCGAGGCGCAGTCGGCCTGCAGGAGAAATCGCATAGACCTTCTTATTGCGACTGCCTCGCACCGAACGAAATGGGCCTGCCCGAAACGCTGCGGCTTCGCCGCTGAGTGAACCAGTCATAGGAATAGCGGCGGCACTGCTAGGCGAATCGTCTACTTCGACTGCAACAACTAAACGGTCGCGCTCTAAACGAGCTAGAGCGGGGTATAACGAGCCGAATGAGACACTTGAAAGTGGACCCATAATCTCGCGCAAGCGCTTCTTCAGCTCGTACCCATGGAGATCGCTCTCACTGAGCAAACCGAGAAGGGCGAGGTCGATCACTTAATTAATCTATCGAATCGATATATCGAATGCAAATATCGAAATCCTATTTGTACGGAAGAACAAAATTTAGGTTGAAGGATGGGATCATCGTCTACCCTGGCGAGATGAGTTTTCGTCCAGGGCGGGCGTTCGCTACAGGTTCAGATTTGCGTGGTGAGATTGACTATCGCCTAGCGCGACAGTCAATCATCAAGGCATTTCGCAAAGGACGTATGGCTCGTCACGAAGTTTGCGATGCGCACCCTGAGCTCATGCGAGCGGCGCGCAATATCGGAGAGGAATCGAGTCAAGAGTGCCCGATATGCGAGGCCGCCAACGTGGTATTCGTTTCTTACGTGTTCGGCCCGGGGATGTCGCCCCAGGGGAAATGCGTGACAACAAAAGCGGAATTGAGGAAGTTACGCCGCGTCGAAAACGAACTGGCATGTTACGTGGTCGAGGTGTGTCCACAGTGTTGTTGGAATCATCTGGTGATGACGTTCGTGGTTCCACCAATTCGCTCTCGGCTTCCTCGCTCGGCCCGTTCCGTCTGACCGCTGCTCTAGCAGCGCTTCTGTTAGCAGTTTCATCAAGAGGTGACATCGCGGTTTTAGCCGTGCTTTTGGCAATTGCGACAGGAAGTCGTCTTTTGACAATCGCAATATTGGCCCCTTCGGCCGCAGTCATTGTGAGCTATGGATCAGGCTCATTGAGTGCTCTTGCGGGTATTCAATCAGTTATAGGTCCAGCCGGGTTGGTGGGCTCACTGCCTCAAGCACTCGGAGCATGGCTGGGAGCAGCAGCCATAATTTCATCGGCACTGGTTATCAAAGAATATGAAATTAAGAGGAATGCTCCCTGGAGTATGGCACTGGCGTTTGGGACCAGTGCTTCATTGTTGGTGTTTGGGCCCTCGGCTTCCAGTGAGTTTTTATTGCGAGCCGGCGCAATGGCAACGGCCGTTCTTTTCATCCGTCATGCATCGAGATTCATCAAGACATCAAGGGGAGGAAAAGCCATTAGTTGGCTTTCGGCAATTCTGGGAATCGCCTCACTGGTTA
>CAYGGL010000018.1:0-14781 GCA_964349215.1 uncultured Acidimicrobiaceae bacterium
ATACCAACGCATGCGCGGCAAGGCTGTTTTTTATCCAATGGGCTGGGACGACAATGGTCTACCCACCGAGCGACGAGTACAAAACTATTTTGGAGTCCGCTGCGATCCTTCTCTTGCTTATGACCCCTCGTTCGTCCCGCCTGAAAAACCAGGAAAAGACCAAATTGCTGTTTCGCGTCGAAACTTCATCGAGCTGTGTCATCAACTGACCGTCGAAGATGAAAAGGTTTTTGAATCACTTTGGAAACACCTTGGCCTCTCGGTCGATTGGACAATGACCTATGAGACCATCGGAGAACGAGCCCAACGTGTTGCCCAACGGGCATTCATACGAAATCTGGCCCGGGGTGAGGCATATCAGGCCGAGGCTCCAACCCTTTGGGATGTCGACTTTTGCACAGCTGTTGCTCAAGCAGAACTTGAAGATCGCGAGCAACCCGGCGCCTACCACAGGCTGAAGTTCCGCCGAGAAGCCAACGATGAACCTGTGTTTATCGAAACCACACGGCCTGAATTACTTGCAGCGTGTGTAGCTCTTGTGGCCCACCCCGATGACCAACGCTATAAGCCACTGTTTGGCACTCAGGTGACCACACCAGTGTTCGGTGTCACCGTTCCTGTATTGGCTCATGAACTTGCAGACCCTGAAAAGGGATCGGGTATAGCCATGATTTGTACATTTGGTGACACAACAGACGTGACGTGGTGGCGCGAACTCAATCTTCCGGTGCGAGCAATTATTCAGCGCAATGGTCGTCTTCTGGCTTCAACCCCGGTCTGGCTTGAAGGAAACCCTGCGGGCACCAAAGCCTGGGAAGAGATCGCCGGCAAGAACATAAAGCAGGCCCAAAAGCGCATGGTCGAGCTATTGAGCGAATCAGGCGAGATGGAAGGTGAACCCCGCCCGATTACGCATCCCGTTAAGTTCTTTGAAAAAGGCGATCGACCACTTGAGATAGTGACCAGTCGTCAGTGGTACATCGGCAACGGGGGCCGCGACGAGAAACTGCGTGAGTCTCTTTTGGGCCGCGGAGATGAACTGACCTGGCATCCCCCTTACATGAAGGCGCGCTATCAAAGTTGGGTCGGTGGACTCAATGGTGACTGGCTCGTCAGCCGCCAGCGATTCTTCGGAGTCCCATTTCCGCTTTGGTATCCGATCAAATCAGATGGTGAAGTCGACTGGGCAAACCCCATCACTCCCTGCGAAGAACGACTCCCGGTAGATCCTTCGACTGATGTTCCCGATGGATACGCAGAAGATCAAAGAGGAAAGCCAGGTGGCTTCTTGGGAGACCCCGACATCATGGATACCTGGGCCACCTCTTCGCTGACTCCACAAATCGCTTGCGCTTGGGAAGATGATCCTGATCTGTTCAGTCGAGTGTTTCCAATGGACCTGCGGCCCCAGGCGCATGAAATCATCCGCACGTGGTTGTTCTCAACTGTGGTGCGCAGCCACCTTGAACATGGGAGTCTCCCATGGCGCGACGCCGGCATTTCCGGATGGGTACTTGATCCCGATCGAAAGAAGATGTCGAAGTCAAAGGGCAACGTAGTCACGCCTATGGGCCTGCTTGAACAGTACGGTTCTGACGCAGTTCGGTACTGGGCTGCGAGCGGACGACCTGGAACCGATACCGCGTTTGATGAGGGCCAAATGAAAGTTGGGAGAAGGCTCGCTATCAAATTGCTCAACGCCTCAAAGTTTGTTCTTGGTCTAGGTGTTGGAGCCGACGAGATACCGGCGGCCGGAGTCGTGACTGAGCCAATCGATCAGGCAATGCTCTTGCGTTTGGCAGACCTTGTAGACGAGGCCACCAAGGCGTTTGAGTCGTATGACTATGCCCGTTCACTAGAGAGAACCGAAACATTCTTCTGGTCATTTTGCGATGACATTGTCGAGCTTGTTAAAGGAAGGGCATATGAAACATTTGGCCCACAAAGAGCAGCTTCTGCACAAGCAGCTCTACGCCTCTCTCTTTCCGTTCAACTTCGCCTCTTTGCGCCATTCCTTCCATTTGTGACCGAAGAAATCTGGTCTTGGTGGCATGACGAAACCGAGGGCCTCATTCATCAATCTTCATGGCCAGATTCAGCCTCTCTGCGCAAGATCGCCGGCGAAGCTGACCCTTATGTTCTTGAAGTGGCAACTGCAGTTCTGGTCGAAGTACGAAAAACCAAAACCACAGCAAAACGTTCACTGCGAGCAGATGTAGAGCGAGTAGAAGTCAGCGGTTCGTCATCTGATATCTCTGCCATTCGCCTTGGTGAGACCGACATAAAAGAAGCAGGGCGCATTGGCGAGTTGATCTATTTGGAAAAACCAGAGGGTGAAATTTCAGTGGTTGTTACTTTGGCAAAAGAGGACACACCTGTCCAGAAATAATTAGTGTCTCGATCGACTGCTCGGATACTGCTCGACGAGCGACATAAGGGTCTTCTTCCCCTCGGGAGAAAGGTCTATGAACGAAAGTCGGTACTCATAACCGTTGTCATCGCCGTCTACTCCCAACACCTCGGCTTGAGCAATAAGCTCAGTCCCATCTGGAAGCGTGAGAGCAACAACCGGTTTACCTGCGGGCAGCTCACGCAAGGTTTCAATTCTCATGCCTCCAGGTCCTATGTCCAGGCTCCTGGCGGCAATGGTGATCATCCCAGGGCCATCTTGGGTGGAAATCACCATCCCAATACGAATAGGCACACGAGGAGTGCTTCTACGCTGAACCCTTTCGGTCGAGCGAATGGAATCGAGGACAATGAGGCCAGAGGTTTCTTGTGAAGTGGCCGTTGCTTCCAGTCGGTAAAGAGCATCGGCGGCAAAGATACTTACAATCACATCTTCTTTATCCCCACGCAACGGGCCGGCAGCACCAAGGTCGATGGTTATGCAATCGTTGGAGCCGGTAAGAACCAATCCGGTCAAACAGCTTCGGTCTCCCTCTGCGTATTCAACCAAAGCAACTTGTCCGGCCATTGGATGGAAAATCTCTTTCATGGCTCCCCCTTGACGGTGGACTTAGCCTAGCTCTGTCTCATCTTCGGGGGGCGGCATTGCACTTGTGATCTGAGAACGATTTCCTACTCGCCGAATCTCTCCGTTGGGGACATACCAAATCTTGCCGTCTTCATCTCTTAGCTTCGTGACGCGTAATGTGAAACCTTCAACAGTTCCAGAAACTTCGGCAAGTTCAATCTGATCTCCCAAAGCAAATTGATCTTCAAAGAGAATGAACAGGCCGACAAGGAAATCGCGCACCAAACTTTGGGCTCCAAATCCAAGCGCCACTCCTGCAATGCCGGCGCCTGCTATCAATGGGCCGAGATTGATACCCAGTTCAGAAAGCATCATCAACGCCGCCATTGACCAGATGATCAGCACGGCTGCAGAGTGAAGTACCGAGCCGATGATCATCCCGCGCTGCATAGCCCGCGCAAGCGACGGCCCTGCATCTACTTGCTGTCCTGTCTTCTTTCCCCAAATGGCTTCCGCTGTCCTAGGCAATCGTGCGCGGCTCATCCCATCGACTAAATGCTTGATCGAGCGGTTGGCAATACAAACACCAAGCAATGCCAAGAGTGCAATCAGGACCAATCGAAGACCCTTTGAAAAAATCATGTCGATGACTTCAGCAGCGAGTTCGCTGTCAGTTATACGCAATACCGCATCGCATATGACACCAGCGCTCGGATCGCACGTCGCGCCATCAACAGCACCAAACACGCCTGTAAGCATTCGGGGATCTGCGACCAAGTGAACCATTCTAGAAACCTATCGGAGATTAAGACTGGCCAGGATTATGACCGTGCGAAGCCGGCACGCACCATCGTCCCCCATGAACCGGGGGTGAATTCATATTCATTTGCTAGTGCCCGAACTAAGAAAAGTCCGCGCCCACGTTCTTCGGAGATGTCTGGAAGTTCATCGGACACGTCCACAAAGGAAAATCCGTCGCCGTCATCAACCACTTCAACTATGACCGAAGCCTTTGTCGCCCAAGCTCTTAGATCAACATGGCTTCTGGCGACTCTCACAGCATTGGTAACCAACTCAGAAACAACGAGTATCACATCATCAACATCTATGCCTTCAAAGTTTTGCTGAAATAACCACTCACGAATCTCATGGCGCGCCGCTGAAACTGAAGTTAATTCGGCATAAAACCGCTTAGTCATTCCGGGTCCGGTAATTGCCTCGTCTGGATACGGCATTCGCAAGACCAACAGACCGATATCGTCCCTGGGTTGGCCTTCTTCGAAACGCAATACAGCCTGTTCGATCATGACCGCTACGCCAGTTGCGTCGAGACCTTTACTCTCTTCAATTATTGCTTCCAGCAATCCGTTAGCCCAGGTGCCTCGAGGCGAACGGGCCTCTGTTACACCATCTGTATATAGAACGACTGCATCTCCTGGACTCAGCTCGATCTCATTATTTGAAAGCTCGGGATTTGGGAACATGCCAATTGCACTACCCGACCTACCTACTTGCTCAACTTGACCGTTCGCTCGAATAAGGAATGGGCTGGGATGACCTCCTAGTGAAAAGACAATTTTTGTACTCTCTTCGTTCACCTCAACCCATGCATGAGCAATCGTGCAAAACCTTTCGTCTACATCGGCGTCAAGAATTGCTTGATTCAAGACTTCAAGAACTTCACTTGGTCTCGACTCCCGACGCGCTGCCGCTCGCACAGTATGGCGAGCCATAGAGGTCAAAGAAGCGGCATCAAGTCCTTTACCTGAGACGTCTCCCATGACCACTCCCCAACGGTCTCCATCCATGGCAAACACGTCATAGAAGTCTCCGCCAACCAAACTTCCATCACCTACAGGGTGATAGCGAGCTGCTATTTCAAACCCAGGGATGATAGGCAGCGAAGGGGGTAAGAGACTGCGCTGCAAATTGTGAGCAACGGTTGCACGTTCTCTGTATAGGCGCGCGTTATCAACCGCTCCGGCTATTCGTGCTGCGAGGTCACCCACCCATTCGAGGTCGGCAGAACGAAACGTGCGACCCGGCTCGACCATTGATAAGGAAAGCACACCCAAATTACGGCCTTTGATGTGAAGAGGGACGGCAAGACGAGGGTTTCGTCGTCGATCGGCCATCGATTTATCGGCGCCAGGTCCAGAGCCTAGATACACCACAGGTTCACCCGTTCGAGCAACCATTTCGAGTTCATCAAGTGGGTGGACCTTGCCGCTTCGAACTCGTGCTTCGAGTATCTGCATCTGTTCTGGGTCTCTATGAGCTGCACCAACCAGTGAGAAACCCTCATCCCTTTGCACGTAGGCAAGACATACGTCTGCCACATCTGGAACAACAAGTTTTGCCACTACAGCCAACGTGGCCTCATCATCCAAGGAAGAGGCCAACAGGCGGCTGGCTTCAGCCAAAAGAGCAAGCCTCTCGCGAGCCTCCAGCTCTCCGTGATGAAGGCGAGCCCGCTCAAGGGCCTGTAGGCATTGATCTCCTATGGCGATTAAAAGATCGTGCTCTCCGGCATCGAGTGGGTGATGTCCATACCAAGACAACATCAATAGGCCCAGCACCACACCCTTTGACACCAACGGCACTGCCGCAACAGTTGCTCCATCGTGATAGCCATCTATATGGCTGAGAACGAGATTTCCAGTACGTGCTGATTCGGCTTGAATGCGACGTAAGGCACCTTCATCGTGGACCTTCAGGCCGGCTTCAAATGATCCACAATCGTTTGCTGAAGAAAAACCTTTTTCGGTAAGCAACAAGAGGTCCGTGTGACTTAACCCATGTCGGGATCTTAGGCATTCATTTATAACGGCGCTGATGTCTTGTACTGTCCGAGCCTCTGACAAAGACGCTGTGAGTGTCTGCAAAGTGGCAAGACGACTTACTGCTTCTTCGGCTTGGCGTCGTGCTTCTTTCTCTGCGGCCAGCAAGCGCAAGCGCTCTTCACGCTCTCTCTTGCGTTCAGTCATATCTATTAGAACAATGCCGGCCGCTATAACTTGGCCCATCGGTCCAACAATTGGATAGAGACTCAATATCCAGAATGCGACTTTGCTCGCAGCTCCTGGTTGCCCTTCGGGCGTTATGCGCTTGACCTCAAGATTCATGATGATCTCGTTGGTCCCAACGGCATTCCTCAAGATGCGATGAACTGAATCATCAAGACCAACTATTACATCACCAAGGAGAGAGCCTTCCTGGGCTTCAACAGCTACGCCTACAAGTTCAGCCAGGGCCTCATTGCCTCTTAAAAACCTCAGGTCAGTGTCGACAAAACCCAAGGCAACAGGAATATTCCAAAGAAAGTTATCGAGTAGCGATGTAAACAGTTCGCTGTTCACCGAAGACAGCGAAGTCATCATCTCATGCACCAAGTTTGGTACCGGCTCATCATCTCCCACGAGCCCATGTTAGGAGAGGCCTATGTTAAGAGAGGCCTCTCATTAAATCTTTAGCTTTTTGTCCTTCCAATACTCATCTCTCAATAAGCGCTTGTAGAGCTTTCCTGTCGGATAGCGAGGCAGCTCGTCGCGGAAATCGACCGAGCGAGGCACTTTGTAGGTGGCGAGTAATTCTCGACAATGCGCCAACAGATCTTCGGCCAGTTCAGGTGAGGGAAGAACTCCATCTGCAGGCTCAATCACTGCCTTTACTTCTTCTCCCCACTCTTCATTTGGGACTCCAAGCACAGCGGCGTCACCTACTTGTGGATGTGTTAAAAGTGCTGCCTCTATCTCTGCCGGGTAGATGTTGACTCCACCCGAAATGATCATGTCGGCCTTACGATCGTTTAGGAAAAGCCAGCCGTCTTCGGTCAGATAACCAATATCACCAACGGTAAACATGTCTCCATGTCGGCTCTCTGCAGTCTTTTCGGGGTCTTTGTAATACTCAAACTGTCCCATCGCCGTACGCATATAAACCGTGCCCGATTCATTTGGAGCACATTCGTTGCCATCATCATCAAAGATCTTTATCTCTGACCCTGGCCAGGCTTGACCAACGGTGCCTGGATGCTCGAGCCACTCCGGTGATTTCACATACGTGCCTCCACCTTCAGTCGCCGCGTAATACTCATAAATCACAGGTCCCCACCACTCAATCATGCGTCTCTTCACATCAACAGGACATGGCGCTGCAGCATGAATCACGTTGCTCAGCGACTTCGTGTCGTACTTCTTCTTCACTTCATCTGGCAAAGCCAGTAAACGATGGAACATCGTTGGAACCATGTGTGAGGTTGTGATGTTGTATTTCTCGATCAGCCTCAAAGTCTCTTCGGGACTCCACTTGTCCATCAGAACAATTGCCTGACCAAGATGCATTGCACCGGTGCCGAAACCAAGAGGTGCCGCATGGTAAAGCGGGCCGGCAGCGAGATGTGCTCCCTCACCACTCTTGATATCAAACAAGCCGGCTAACAAAGATGCCAGGCTTGCCCCAGTATCTGGATCGACATCACTCAAGGGCCGACGGACTCCCTTGGGCCGCCCTGTTGTACCTGAGGTGTACAGCATCGTCTGACCCGAGAGTCGGTCCTCGGGCAGCGTTATTGGCTGTCCCTTGGTCAGATCATCAAACGAAGGCAACCCTTTGATCTTGCCGACAGCGAAAGCGTTTGACTCGGGGAACTCGAGTATCGAAATAGCCTCATTGCCAGCCTTTGCATAACGCTCACCAACAATGAATGCTTTCGCCTCGGCGTCGCTCAATATGTATGCGATCTCAGGGCCCGTCAAATGAAAGTTGATAGGAGTTATATAGAGACCTATTTGCATTGCTGCCATATAGGTTTCGAGGAACTCACTTACATTTGGCAATACAACCGCTACGTTGTCGCCTCTGGTCAGTCCTAAGGAACGAAGGCCATGGGCAACCTGGTTTGCTTTCTCCAAGATTTGCCCGAAGCTAAACTCTCGACCCTCGGCATCCACCAAGCCGAGGCGCCCAGGATCAGCCTGAGCAATCTTCCAAAAACCCAACTCACTCATTGTTCCCCCTAATACCTAGTTAGACCGATAGCATCTCGCGAGCCCCATCCCCCGATAGTGCCAGCTCCAAATTGTTTACTACATATGCAGATTCCCTGTATTTAAAATTCGATTCGAGGTTGACCGCCCATATGGCAAAACCCCCAAAGCCGGCCAAATCTGAACCCACAACGGTGGTATCTATTCGTAGTGTGATTGCGAGCGCGGTAGTACTCGCTCTAGCCGGCGCCCTGGCGATCAACTCGGTCATATCTTCTGACGAACCAACCAAGGACCCACGTCCCCAACAGACCACCACCACTCGCGCACCCAGCCCGGCGTTGGTCAAGTTAGATGAAGAGCTTTCTGGAGCAGTCAACCTTTCCGTCGCCTTCGCCAGCAGTGTCCAGATACTTGATCGTGACCTGCGAGCAGGAACCATCGACGGACGAGATCTGGCTGGTCGAGCCGTAGCGTTCGAAGATCAGGTATCGCAAAGTCTGACGACCGTCAGTCAACTCACAGTCCCTCCAGGAGCCGAGATTGTAAGAACCTACGCAACGCAAGCCATGGAGCTTTATCAGATCTCGACTCGACTACTCCAAGGAGAGAATGGGGTCGTAACGCCTTCCTACAGTGGCCTGTCAGTACGTACGAAACTTCTTGCCGATCGGGTCTTCGATAGGGCCAGACTTGCCCTTGATCTTTTGAACTACGGGGTTCCTTCAAGTGTTGGCAATCGCTTACTGGAAGCCTCGATTATCCCTGACTTCAGTTCTGACGCTCCCGACACCGGCATAAACCCATCCGCATCACCTGCCCCTGAACGTGCAATGAGCAAATCGGCATGGGTAAAATAAGTAGAGCGCCAAGCCGGCATTATCACCAAAGTCATCAACTCTATAGACCTTCAATCTCTCGCTGATGATTCCAAGAATCAACTTGTCCTGACGGAAAGCTCAAACGCCTTGGCGATAAATCTTGAGCAGTTGTCTCTCACCGAATCAGCTCGCGTCCTCAGACTGGCAACAGTAATTATTCAACAATCACTCACTGCGAAACAGATCGGTTCGCTATCAAACTCCGAGGCACTGCTTGCTCTAGGTCAACGCCTATGGACAAGCGGCGCCAAGGAGGCAAAGATAAACGTCAGCCTGAATTGATCAGGTCATCGAGTCGCTGAGCTTGGTCAAGAAGCACTTGCCCCCATACTTATCCTTTTGCTCGCTTGTCAGATAACCGGTGGCGGGCTTGCGCGATGCCTCTTTCTTGGAAGCATCCCAAGTCCATTGTCCGAGCCAAACCAACTCTGAACCGGTCTTGCAATTGGGGGCCATTGAAACAATCGGTGGAGTGATCCCAATATCGAAGTTTTCCACCTTTGAGATCCAATCATTGACTCCCACTTTTGTGACACCTTTGCCCTGAGCCTCGATCGCTGCAGCAAAGAGCTTTGCTCCTGACCAGTAACCGATGGTTGCCGGCGAATCGAGATGTACAGGAGTAGAAATCTTCGGGTGGTAACGCTTGAGAGCATTGACGTACTCGTCGTGCGCAGCAGTCTTTTGGCGAGGTGCACCGTCGGGCTGGTCACCGTTGGATCCACCCCACATTCCCTCAATCCATGGACCTACTTGGGTTGCGAGGCCACCAACGCTGGTCGCCCACGACCCCCAACCAATCGATGGACGATACTGCTGACGTTGTGCAGCAGAAGCACACAGCACCCACCCGAGACCTTGGAAGTCCCACCACTCGACTCCGGCGTCTTTCATCTTCAATACCAAACTGGTGCAATCACCATCTGTGATATTGAACGGATCGGCAACTACGACCTTGGCGCCCGCGTCTTCCCAGGTCTCTTTGAGATAAGGGACATAAGGAGTCACATCGAAGATCTGGGTGTCATAGATCATTCCGACCTTCATGCCGGGTTTGAAAATGCCTTGTGCCTTCATGCCGGTTATTGCTTCTTGAGTCCACAACAAGGCGTTACCAACCAACGGGTAAACGGTCGGAAACTTTGAAGAGAACGACAGTGGCGTAACACCGAACACAACGGTTGGGATGTTGTTACGAGTTACGTAGTCAGCAACCGGGTCACCGAATGCGAGCATCAGGCCGATAACCTTGTCCTGTTCATACAGTTTGCGAACGTTGGCGAGCGTCTGGCTTGCATCCAAGCGGTCGTCATAGGTGATAAGGCGCAACTTACGACCGTTGATGCCTCCCTTGGAGTTAACGCTTTGGAAGTATGAGTCGATTGCACCAAAGGCCTCATCGCCGAGAAAGCCTGCGACTCCCGAAAGGGGTCCGGAAGATCCAATTCTGATCTCGGTATCGGTAACGCCCTCATCAGAAGGACCGTTATTGCCCGTATTCCCGCCAGGCTTGCCTCCTGCTGCGGGGTCAGCGGCGGCAGGGGTTCCAGCGGCAGGTGCTCCGGCCCCGGGGGTTGTTTTTGCACCCGTGGCGGCCTTGGCGGGACCGCTCACTGTTCCCGCAGTACTGCCTGTTCCTGTAACAGGAGCATCCGAGCCAGTCGTTACATCTGTACCCGTCTCAATGGTTGAGGCGTCACCAGAATTACCAGCCTGAAGGCCCTGCAGATCTGTAACTCGTGTTCCACACGCAGAGGCCATCAGGGCGACTAGGGCAATAAGAATCGTTGACCAACGCTTCATGAATGAATCTCCTCGGGTGCTGCGGATAAGTAGGCTTCGACTAGTTCTGGAGATGCTGCGAGCTCAGATGCCTCGCCTGATACGGCTACCTCGCCTTTGTCGAGGACATACGCTCGATCAGCAAAGCCAAGTGCAAGCTCAACATATTGTTCGACAACAACAATGGTAAGACCTTCGGCTTTAAGGTCGACAAAAAGGTCGTAAAGCTGTTCGATGACTATTGGGGCAAGTCCCAAAGAGGGCTCATCGACCATTATCATGCGAGGTGCGCTCATAAGACCGCGTGCTACGGCCAACATCTGCTGCTCTCCACCAGAGAGACTTCCTGAAGCTTGATCAAGACGCTCGGTTAAACGAGGCAAACGCTCGGTAACGCGTGCAAGTTCGGACCGAATCTCGCCATGACTCAACTTGCGATGATAAGCACCCATAATAAGACTTTCCCGAACAGTCAGTTGGGGAAACATCCCACGACCCTCGGGAACCAGTGCAATGCCGAGCTTCAGTCTTTTTTCGGCAGGAATATTTGTTATATCTGTGCCGTCAATATGGATCGAGCCCGCATTCACAGGCAACAGGCCCGCCATCGCCTTAAGCGTTGTTGTTTTCCCCGCACCGTTGCGCCCTAAGACGGCAATGGCCTCGCCGGCATTTACAACCATGTCTATGCCGCGGACAGCGGGAACAGGGCCGTAACTAACATGAAGGCCTTTAACCTCAAACACCGGTGGTACCTCTCGTTCCAAGATATGCCTCTGCAACTCTCGGATCTTCCAAGACTTGAGCAGTTGGACCCGAGGCAATCACTCTTCCAAATTCCAACACGGTGGTGAACTCGGCCAAGGTTCGGACAAATGACATGTCGTGTTCAACCAGCAACACAGTTACTCCAAGTTCATCTCGAGCACGACGAATTGTGTTGGCCAAATTAGCTGTCTCGGTTGGACCCATCCCCGCCGAGGGCTCGTCTAGGAGCAGGATCTGGGGCTCAAGTGCAAGCGCACGTGCCAACTCAAGACGGCGACGATCACCGTATGGAAGATCTCCAGTCAAACGATTAAGTGAGTCGCCCATGCCTACGAATTCCAAAGCACCTTTGGCGATGTCGCGGATGAGACGATCTTGATGTATCGCACGGGGTAACAAGAGCATCGAAGAAACCAACCCTGCCCAACGAAAGCGGCCGAGACCGACCGTTGCGTTATCGAGCACGCTCAACGACGGAACAAGCGAGAGGTTCTGAAAAGTACGAGCCATACCCAACCGAGCTCGCTGCGACCGATCAAGATTCGTAATGTCTTGGCCCGCGAACATCACCTTGCCCGAAGTCGGGGCTTGCGCACCGGTAATCACATTGAACAATGTGGTCTTGCCTGCACCATTTGGCCCGATCAGGGCCGTAATCTCACCAGGCATCACATCGAGATTTACCTCGTCGTTTGCCACGAGCCCACCAAAACGAACTGTGACTTCATCCACTGCCAAAAGAGCTGCAGAGCGATCACGCGCCAGCAGAGCCGGAGGGCCAACCTCAGTACTGGTGGGACGGCGTGCCTGCAGGGGTTCTCTTTGCGCCTTAATCGGTCTTCTTACTTGAGATTTCTGCTGTTGGGAAGTTCTCTGAGCCATCAGCCACGAACGCGGGTTCGAGTGGGTGTACGAACCGAGGCAGCTGGAATGCCGGAACGAGTCGTCCGACGTGGACTAGTAGCTGTCGCACGCTTCGCTCGTGGGCGGAGAACGGCCTCTTCTTCATCAAGCAAGATCACCTGATCCGCATCAGCCTTTCTTGTCTCCATCTCGCCAATGCGCTGGTCAATCTCATCAAGACGGTCAAGGACTACCTCAAGTGCTGCTCGATCACGGGCGTGCTCAAAGCTTGATAGCAAGGTCAAACCAACAGCGATCATTGCTGCTCCGCCAAAACCACCTGAGCTTATGTATGGCATTTGCTTACCTGGATCAAGAGTTCCTGATATGCCATACCAGGCAACAATGACGGCCAAAATGCCAAGAGTAATAAGTCCTATGCCCAATGCTTGGCGCCAATCAAGCGAGCCAACCTGGCGAGGGCCAGATGGCGATGCAGAGATCGAGGCCAAACCTCGTAGAGGGTGGGCTTCTAGTTCTTGGGAAAGAGAAGGGTCATTTTTTGAATTCATATCCATCGTGTTACCTCCTGGTGAACGACGCACGGCGTGCATAGGCGAGCAAGGGAAGAGCAAGGGAAAGAAGAACAAATGGGGCGAACCAACCACCCTTTATTCCCCACGTAGAAGCCAGTACCTTGGGCGATTCTTTTAAGAATTTTTCGCTCGAGGTTGGGGGAGTATCGACCTCGGCGATTGGTTCTGTCCCTATATCGCCAACAGGGCCGGAGTCGCCAAGATCAACCATTTGTGCAACCGGGCCGGTATCTGTTGTGCCACCCACATTTGCAGGGGTAGGTGTAGTGGGTGAAGGGGTAAAGCTTTCGTTGTCCGAACCAAATTCAGGGTCGATGAAAGCTCCCATCTTCAAAGAAACTCGAGCGAGATTAAATTTGATGTCGAGACCGCTCACAGGCACCCGATAGTGGATCTCGAGGCAACCGAAATTGGTCTCAAGTGAGGTGCCGTCTTCGGCCATCTTGGTTTCTATTCCTGGGTAAGGGGTCACCTTGAGAATGCCCGGATCGAACCCAGACGCAGCACCACCAGCGGGTGCAGTAACGGGTGCGGCGGCTTCTCCTGCTTTGCCGATAATAATCCCTGCCTTTGCCAAGGCTTCATTGGCTATCTTCATCGCAGCGTTTGTAGAAACGGGCAGCTTCGCCGCATCAGCCAGTTGGATACCCCCGTCACCAAACTCAATGGGGATGCCCAAGATGGAAGCGCCGACAATCTTGCAACGTCGTTCGCTTACAGCCGCTGTTTCTTTGGTTGCGCCGAGTTCTCCACTTACGCTTGACTCCAAAGCAGCAATCTTGAGAATGCCGCCGATCGTGACCTCGCCAACAGATGCCGAGACACCTGCTTTGACCACTCCATTCTCGACCTTCGCTGCAGTCGAAGCCTTAGCTATGTCGGCGGAAAAACCGATAGACCCATTCTTCGTAACGTTCTTAACACCCAACACCGATGCACTGGCTTCAGTCCGAAGTTTGGAGTTATCAATTGGGTCACCGACAACTACCGTTCGTGCACCACTTGATTTCACCTGAAAGCCCATCACATCTTCGGCATCGCCTCCACACTCAGCCTGGGCAACATCGCTCGGATAGAAGGTTTCGCAGCCGAGAACCGGTTCTTTCTTCGGCCATATGGAGTTGAAAGGATCGCGAATGGGCTCAATAGTTTTAGCTATCCCATTCTGATCAAGAGGCAACTGCGGCAAGCCCCAGAAAGTTGGAAACCCCGTCACTATCCCTGGCAAAAGGCCAATCACCAGATTTGGCACACCTGACCAGCCACCCAGCAAACCTAAAGATGCAAGCAGCGGAAGATACAACGGCGCTGCATTGGTCTTGATCAGCGGCTGACTATTGAAGTTGGTGCCTGCATAACCAATACCAACGTTGATATCGAGAGGTAGCAGAGTGGGCGCAGAAAGGTCGAGTTGTATGGCTGATGCACTGGTATCTACGACAAAAGAAGTCGGGCCTTTGATCGCTGCCTTTTGCGCAACAGTTGTTTCAGTGCTGCCCTGAGCCTGAGCCGGAACGACCGCAAGGCCGGCAATCAGCAGGGCCGAGCCACAAGCGCCGAGGAGTGAACGTACCCACTTCATCGGCGAGTCGATCTGGTAGGCCTGGTAGCTCTGGTCGATTGAGTTGATGGGGATGGCGTCGTCATAGCTATTGACGACTTCCTCATTTGTCTGTCCAGTTCCTGCCCAGGACTTACCTCAATAACGGCCGTATCGTCAGCCGTTCCATTCGATGGTCTGTCCAGATTTCTATTTCGACTTAACGAACTGTCCGCTTGTTCAAAATCATTCCTGTGTCGCTCAACAACAAGATCGAAACGTCCACTATGTCTACCACGATGTCCAACTGGAGACCCACCACCCGAACCAGTAGAACTCGGTCCATCATGTTTCGATCTTTCAAAGATCGAGGCGAGGCCACGAGGACGAAGCGCCACCAACAAGA
>CAYGGL010000018.1:14791-25615 GCA_964349215.1 uncultured Acidimicrobiaceae bacterium
CCAACAAGATGACCGTTGCGCCTGCTATGACGTCAGGAAGTGCGCTCGCGCTGGGGCCGGATTCTTTTTGGATCAACTGTGGAACGATCCCAAAGACGATACCGGCGATAAGCGGACCGCTCATGGATTCGATGCCGCCCACAACAGCATTTAGCAACAATGTGATCGAGAGAATGAGCGAGAAATCAAAGGGGGTAAATCGTGTCAACAAGACACCGTAAAAAGCGCCTCCCATCGAGGCGATGAACGACGCCATCAAGAACGCCGCCATGCGAGTTCGTTTAGGGTCGGCCCCAAAGTGTGCGACTGTCGTTCCTGCATCTCTGGCAGACAACAAGAGGGGTCCAAACGTTGAGCGTCTGAGATTCCACACCACTAAATACAACATGATCGTGATGGGGAGCATGACCAGGAAGAGATTCAAGTCATCGAAAAGATCAACCCCGAAGAAAGTTCCGCGAGGCAATGATTTGGGTAATTCAGGCCGCCGGAAGAACCATTCGGAAGCTGCACCTGCAAAAGCAAGTGACGCAATTCCGAACTGAAGTCCTGATAGCCGCAGGGCAGGAAGCCCTGCCAGCGCACCCATAAACATGCCCGCTACACCCGCCAACACAACTGCTATTTCGAGAGGAACGCCTCTCTCAACTACTAAATAGGCGGTTGTGAATGCACCAATACCGACATAGGCACCATGCATGAGGCTGGCTTGGCCACCCCAACCTACCAGCACCACAAGGCTTAATGCCTCGATAACGAAGAACAACCCACGAGCTCCAACAAAGCCCCAATAACCCGAACTCGTATTACCAGCCTGGATCTGATTGGCAATAAGAACCCCAAGTATTGATAGGGCGACTATTAAAGGTGCGCGCGGTCCAAGACGGCTCCAAGGGCCCGCCAATGTTTGACGAATGCGGTCGAGCACAACATTTGGCCGTTTCATCTCAGCTGCAGGTGCAGTGATCATCTCTGGCGCCCATGATTTGCGGAATACGAGCAGAGCTATAACGACGATTAGAGTCACAAGTTCTTTGGCCCCAGGACTTGAACTCTTCATAACCGTCAAACTGTCCAGCACGCCAACTGCAATGCCACCGCCGAACGCGAGGGGCAACGACATCAAGCCACCGAAAAGAGTTCCGGTAAGTGCCTTGGCCAATAAGAGTGTGAACGTAGCGGCGGTGATCGGCGAAAGTGGCGCTAACAAGATGCCCGTGACACCAGCAAGAGCGGAACCCAAAAGCCAGTTGAACCGCGCCACCTGGGTCAACGACACACCCATCAGACGTGAGGTCTCGGCATTTTGAGCCACCGCTCTTACAGCAATACCAAATCGCGTCGTCTGCAAGAACCAGCCCAAAACCCCTGCCGAAATTCCGGCAACAATCAGCACCGTTACCTGCTGATAGGTAATGCGAAGTGAGCCGATTGATACCAAGCGATCAGGCAATAACAAAGGCGCACTGGTTGGCTCAAATCCATAAACAAGCAACAATAAACCAGTGGTGAGTGCCAAAACACCAAGGGTTGCGATTAGTTTTGTCGTGCTTGAGCTATGGCGAACCGGTCGAATTGCCAAGCGTTCGACAGCCATTCCATATGCCATCGTGATCAATATCGCAGTAATCGCCGCAAGGATAGGGGGCCACTCACGAGAGCCGGCAAGATCTGCGTATACATAGGCCCCAACCGAGGCAAAAGCGGCATGGGCGAAGGACAAAACACCAGTTGATCTGAACATCAAGGTAATGCTCACGGCGATCAGGGCATAGGCCCCGCCGGTAAAGACTCCGACCAGGATTGCGTTTATATAAGCCAAGGTTTGATCGTTCTCCTGGATGGACTCCCACGAAGCCCTTACTAAAGGTTACTAAAGGTCCTGAAGGGAATTTCGACGCTTATTGCACTCGTCCCTGTCAACTCGTGGGACTTTTTGTGACTATAGTCTCACGACTAAGTCATTACAAGTCCTTAGCTTGCCTGCATTCTCCTGGCTTCCGCCCATGATTTTCCAGCCTCAACGTCAATATCGTGGGGAAGATCGAGCACTCGTTCGCCAATGATGTTTCGCTGAACTTCGGAGGTTCCACCTCCAACCGTCAGAGCTGGAGCAAACAAGAATCCGTGATGCCACATGTCGGCGGGGGCTCCGAGTGGACCATGGTCAGCAAGCATGCCTCCAGCCCCTGAAAGCTCCTTGGCCAGATTCATGATGTTTTGTCCATGCTCATCTGCGAGGGCCTTACGTACAGAGGCTTCCGGTCCGGGAGGGCGACCCTTAATTGCAGCCGTAACGGTACGTAGTCTGATGAGACGTAAAATTTCTGCCTCGATATGAAGCTTAGCCACCTCTTGGCGCAGAGTCGGATCACTCACTCCGCCTCGCTCTCTAACAAGATTGATCAAATCGATAGCCGAAGGCCCATTTCCCCATAGAGCCCCGCCGCCTGACAAGGAGACCCGTTCGTTTCCAAGTGTCACCTTGGCCAAGGTCCAACCTTCGTTTTCTTCACCAACCAAATTTTCTGCGGGAATCCGCACATCCGTGAAAAAGACTTCGTTAAAGGTATGCCCACCCGTCATCTCGATGATGGGGCGGATCTCTATACCAGGTGTATCCATTGGACATATGAAATAAGAAACACCCTTATGCTTTGCAGCGTCTGGATTGGTGCGTGCGATAAGAATGCCGAACTTTGACCATTGAGCCAGAGAAGTCCAGATCTTTGATCCGTTCACGATGTACTCATCACCATCACGAATAGCGCGTGTCCCAAGATTCGCAAGGTCAGAACCTGCTCCTGGCTCGCTGAACAGCTGACACCACATTTCCTCTCCGGCTAATAGAGGAAAGAGGTAGCGCTCTTTTTGTTCTGGCGTTCCGGCATGGACGATCGTTGGACCTGCCCATCCGATACCAATCGGGTTCATAGGACGACTGATACGAGCACGCTTCAATTCGTCATCGATGATCAGTTGATGAATCGGGTCTGCATCAAGACCCCAGGGCGCTACCCAATGGGGCACGACATACCCCGCTTCGGCCAGTTGGCGACCTGATGGCGATGGGTTGTCAGCAATCCAATTACGCACGCTGATACGACGAGGGTCATCTTCTGCGGGAAGTTCAAAATCCATGTGCGCACTGTAGTTAAGAAACGTCACCCCCTGCGACAAAAATCTTCCTTATTCAAAACTAAGCACATTCAAAACTGGCCACTGAGTGGGCTCCCAAGGTACAAATAGTGGGATAAGCCAATAGGTCTTATCCATCAAAGCACCCCAAGGAGCACAGCTATGGAACGTCTGGGGAAATTCTGTTACCAAAAACGCAGGTACGTCCTTCTTGTGTGGATCCTGGTTATCGCGACTCTAGGCGGCTTGGCATTTTCATCAGGCGGAAAATTCTCTACCAATTTCGAGTTGCCCGATGCCGAGTCACAGGTTGCTTTCGACCTTCTTAGAGAACGTTTCCCTGAGTTCTCGGGCTCCACTGCTGAAATTACTTTCGCCACATCAGAATCACAAAAGGTCACCGACCCCGGCATCAAGGCACGTATGGAGCGCATGTTCGCAGAAGTCGAAAAGCTGCCCAGCGTTTCCGCCATCCGTTCGCCTTATCTCCTGCCACCTGGATTCGCCACCTCATCTGACGAAACCATTGCGTTTGCATCAGTTCAATTCGATGTCCAAGGCCCAGAAGTTCCCAAGTCAACAATCGACTTGATGAAAGAATTTGCCGCAGAAGCTGACGGCGAAGACCTTCAAGTTGAACTCGGCGGAGTAGTGATCCAGTTCATTGAACAAACTGACTCGGCCAAAGACTCGGGTGGTGGGCTCCTTGTTGCTGCGGTGATTCTGCTATTGACCTTCGGCTCAGTCGTAGCAATGGGATTGCCCATCATGACCGCCCTGTTCGCCCTTGGAACCGGGTTGGCCCTCATTACATTGTCACTGACGTTTGTTGACATTCCATTCTTTGTCACATCGATGGCATCGATGATCGGCTTGGGCGTGGGAATTGACTACGCCTTGTTCATCGTTACCCGTTATCGCCAAGGACTCCATGCAGGACTTACTCCCGAGGAAGCAACCGTCACGTCTATAAATACTTCAGGGCGTGCAGTGGTCTTTGCCGGAATGATCGTAATCATCTCACTGCTCGGCATGTTGTTGATGGGCCTCCCATTTGTGCGAGGCCTGGCCATGGCAACTGCGATGGTTGTCCTCCTTACAATCATTGCTTCAGTGACCTTGCTGCCCGCGATGTTGGGATTTGCCGGGCACGCAATTGATCGTTTGCACATTCCCGGAATTCGCAAAGATGAAAGCGCACATCGTGAATCAAGATGGTTTCGCTGGAGTCGATTTGTACAGCGCCATCCGTGGTTAGGAGCTTTCGTAGGACTAGCAGTCCTACTCACACTTTCAGCTCCTTCTCTTTCGCTGCGCTTAGGTTCCGCAGACGCAGGCAATGACCCTACGTCTATGACCACGCGTCGTTCTTATGATCTGTTGTCGCAAGGATTTGGACCAGGAAGAAACGGCCCACTTCTCTTGGCTGCAACTTTGCCGGGCACAGGCAATGCCGCCGATGAAGCTGATGATCTTCGGGTAATGAGCGAGCTGGCACAAGATATTGGACAGGTCAAGAATGTCGATCGTGTGTTGCCCGTCATCCCGAATCAAAAAAGAGATGCTGCGGTTCTCATCGTCTACCCGGAAACCTCTCCACAAGACGAGGCCACTGAGCAGCTCATTAAGAGATTGCGCAACGAGGTAATACCAGCTGCGCTTGAGGGATCAGAAGTTGAAGTTCACGTTGGTGGAGTTACCGCCTTGTTCGCCGATATGGGCAACCATCTTTCCAAACGGCTACCGCTGTTTATCGGAGCGGTGATCGCTCTGTCCTTCTTACTTTTGATGGTGGTATTCAGATCGATTTTGGTTCCCCTCAAGGCTGCGATCATGAATATGTTGTCCATCAGCGCTGCTTATGGAATCGTCGTAGCTGTATTCCAGTGGGGCTGGGGTAAGGACTTGATTGGCATTGACAAGGTAGGACCAATCGAATCGTTTGCACCAATGATGATGTTCGCGATCCTTTTCGGTCTTTCAATGGACTATGAAGTGTTCCTTCTTTCACGAGTTCGTGAAGAGTGGCTTCGCACGCATAACAACGAGGTATCGGTAGCTGACGGTCTGGCCACCACGGCAAAGGTAATCACGGCCGCCGCTGCAATCATGGTTTCGGTGTTCTTATCCTTTGTGCTCGGTGATAACCGAGTTATCAAACTGTTCGGTCTTGGCCTTGCATGTGCGATCTTCATCGACGCAACGGTGGTAAGAATGCTGCTCGTGCCATCGACCATGGAATTACTCGGGCCGGCCAACTGGTGGCTTCCTAAATGGCTTGATCGGATCTTGCCAACCCTCAGCATCGAAAGCGAGAACCAACCTCTCGAAATCTTGCTCGACGATATTGACGTCACTCTCGAAGATGAGATTAAAGATGCGGTTGCAGAAGAGACTCATCTTTAAGACGCCCGAAAATATTTAATTGACTCAAATAATCAAGATGTCATGCGAAAGCTCCATTTGGGTGCGAGCATGTCGAGATGATCTTTGATGGCTTTGTCCAACAGGTTCCAGATATCGACCCGCTCGAAACTCAAGAGTGGCTCGACAGTCTTGATGCAGTTGTAAATCACAAAGGCAAGACCCGTGCTCAATTCATTGTTTCGAAACTCTTAGAACGCTCCCGGGCCTTACAGATTGGCATACCCGCCACCGTCTCAAGTCCCTACGTCAATACCATTCCGCCCGAAGAACAAGCTTGGTTCCCCGGTGATGAGCATTTGGAAAGGCGTATTCGGGCCTACATACGCTGGAATGCCGCCGCCATGGTCGTACGGGCCAACAAGCACTCTGATGGGATAGGTGGCCATCTCGCTACTTATGCCTCGTCAGCCTCTCTCTATGAAGTTGGGTTCAATCATTTCTTCAGGGGCAAAGACGATGGACGAGCCGGCGACCAAATCTATTTTCAAGGCCATGCAGCTCCAGGCATTTATGCACGAGCCTTTTTGGAAGGGCGCCTGAACGAAGGCCAACTCGATAACTTCCGTCGCGAAGTTGGAGGCGGCGGACTTTCGAGTTACCCACACCCTCGACTGATGCCAGATTTTTGGGAGTTCCCAACGGTGTCGATGGGCCTGGGGCCCCTCACTGCCATCTATCAGGCAAGATTCAATCGCTACTTGCACAATCGTGAGATCGTGGACACAAGCGAGTCAAGAGTTTGGTGTTTCCTGGGCGATGGTGAGTGTGACGAGCCTGAATCACTCGGTGCTTTGTCCATTGCTGCACGAGAGCGCCTCGACAATTTGATCTTCGTTGTTAACTGCAATCTGCAACGCCTCGATGGCCCTGTTCGCGGCAATGGAAAGATCATCCAAGAACTTGAGGCAGTGTTTCGAGGTGCGGGATGGAATGTGATTAAAACCATCTGGGGAACCAAATGGGATGAGCTGATCGCACGAGATGTCGATGGAGTATTACTCGACAAGATGAACACAACTGTCGATGGCCAGTTCCAAAAATATTCAGTGGAATCCGGTGCTTACATCCGTGAGCACTTCTTTGGTCCAGACCCGAGATTGCGCAAGATGGTGGAACATCTCAGCGATGAAGATCTCCGTAATCTTCCTCGCGGTGGTCATGACTACCGCAAGTTATATGCCGCATATAAGGCAGCGGTCGAACACGAAGGTACTCCCACGGTCATCTTGGCCAAGACCATCAAGGGTTGGACACTTGGTCCAGATGTCGAGGGCCGCAATGCAACTCATCAGATCAAGAAAATGGAGAAGGATCAGATCAAGGCCTTTCGAGATCGCCTCTTCCTGGAAGACGAGGTGCCCGACAGCGCTCTTGAAGGTACCCTGCCTCCGTATTACTGCCCCCCTCCCGATAGTGCTGAATATCAGTACATGCTCGAAAGACGTCGTGCACTCGGGGGGAGCGTTCCTCGTCGTGTGGTACGTCGTGGTCGCACTCAGGATCTGCCTGATGCGAAGGTATTCGTAGAGTTCCCAAGCGGTTCGAAGGCACAAGAAGTTTCAACCACCATGGCCTTTGCCCGCATTCTTCGTAACCTGATTCGCGATGAGGGCATGGGCCGCAAGGTTGTGCCGATCATCCCTGATGAAGCTCGCACCTTTGGACTCGATGCTCTATTTCGCGAGATTGGTATCTATGCAGCATTCGGTCAGGTCTATGAACCGGTTGATGCCGACCTGCTCCTCACCTATCGGGAGTCAAAGTCAGGCCAGATCCTCGAAGAGGGAATAACCGAAGCAGGCGCCATGTCCAGCTTTATCGCTGCGGCAACCTCATATGCCACCCACTCGACGCCCATGTTGCCCTTCTACATTTTTTATTCGATGTTCGGGTTCCAACGGGTGGGCGACCTGATCTGGAGCCTTGCTGACCAAAGAGGCAGGGGCTTTCTATTAGGAGCGACAGCGGGACGCACCACCTTGAACGGTGAAGGACTGCAGCATGAAGATGGCCACAGCCTTGTGCTGGCCTCCACCGTCCCTAACTGCGCTGCTTATGACCCTGCCTTTGCATATGAGCTCGCGGCCATCATCGAAGACGGATGTCGCCGCATGCTCAACGGCGATGAAGACATCTTCTACTACCTAACCCTCTACAACGAGACCCACGTCATGCCCGCCATGCCCGAAGGCGTCGAGCAAGGCATTCTGCGTGGGCTTTATAAGTTTTCCGATGCCCCGAAAGAGCAAGCTCAACAAGCCACCATCCTTTTTTCGGGCACTGCTTGGCTTGCAGCTCAACAAGCCCAAACCGACCTTGTTGAGCACTACAACATAGGTGTCGAACTCTGGTCTGCCACCTCATATAAGACACTGCGAGAAGACGCTCTTTCAGCCGAGCGCTTGAATCGTCTTAATCCTTCGCTTCCTCAACGCATTCCGTGGATTACGAATCTGCTTCAAGACTGCGCCGGCCCAGTCATTGCAGTAACTGACTTCATGAAGGCCGTGCCCGACCAGGTCAGCCGCTGGATTCCCAAGACCTACATCTCGCTTGGTACGGACGGCTTTGGGCGCAGTGATACCCGTGATTCTCTTCGTCGTCACTTCGAAACCGACGCCGCCCACATCGTGGTCAGCGTGCTTTACGGGCTCTGCCTCGACGGCAAACTCGACCCAAGCGTTGTCGCCGACGCCATCAAGCGTTACGACATCGACCCCTCCGGCCTCGACCCCCTGACGGCTTAAGCACAACCGTGGCCATCCTTGGCAGGGGGGGCAGGGGTATACCCAGCGAGAACCTCGCCGGACTTCAACGAATACTCAATGCGGTCGGGGGCAACCAGCGTGACGTAGCCGTAGAGCGTCTGTCCGGCGATTGGCAGGCGATCTGGAATGGTCCCGGACGATCCAGTGCTTATGTCCTCACCATCGCTCATGCTCCAACGAGTTCCGTTGAACGATTTGATGAAATCCAGCCCACAGTGGATGTAAAGGGGATACCGGTAACGAACCCCTAAATCGAGCACCTCGCCGGCCATTGGTTCGTTCGTGGATGGCACGCTCGACGGCAGCGTTGTACCTGGGGGAAGGTCCGGATTCTTGGCGATTCGCCACACGACCAGCCCCGTGGTGTCAGCACCGAGCAAGAGTGCTTCACCGCTTGGCAACATGATGAGCTTCGTCGATTCAAGACGAATCGACGAACCCCACCCGGAAGCATCGAGTACATCCCATTCCTGTCCATCGGAACTGCTCAACACCACAGGTCGCTCGGCCGGTGGGTTTGCACAGCTGTCGATGTCGTCGTAACACCGATTCGAGTCGAATGGCCCGCCCGGATCAACCATGCCCGGTATCCAGAATCCGTCAGGTCGGGTATGCACGCTCCAGATCTCACCTATCGATGCAGAAAGACGCTTGTCCAACGTCACTCTTGTCCAAGTCTTCGCACTATCAGTGGACACCAGAACAGCCGTGCCCGATATATCTGCCGTGTCCTCAAGTCCGACGGCTACGACGGTGTCACCGCGGACAGCAAGGTCTACGAGCATGATTCCCTCGCTGATGGCAAACGGCACCCTCTGCCAGACCTGGCCATTGTCCTTGGAGCGCCAAATTCCTTGGCTGTTGTCGACGGTTCCAATGGCAACGAGTGTGTCACCGCTGGTTATCACTTTCCTGAACGAAACGTTGGGCTGATTGAGCTGCAACGGTTTCCAGCTCATGCCGTCGGCCGACTCCCACATTGAGTCAATCGGAGCGTTTGATCCCAACCCGGTCTGATCGTCGGTCACGGGCGATCCAACTGCATAAAAATGTCCTGGCACTCCTGTCACGCCGCCCAACTGGGCCATACCTTCAAGCCCCTCCGGAGCAACCTGTTCCCAATCCCTGCCAGTTCCCGAGCGCCAAATAACCGGACTCCCTGTCCCCCTTGATCTACCGAATGCCATAAACCCGCTTTTCGTCGCCGTCGCCCACAAAAGTAATGCTTGGACATCACCCGATTTGCCCGCTTGCACCGGCTCGAAATGCCCGGCCTTGTCCGCATGCCAGGTTTTCAGATCGCCCTCCACGCCGGCTGTAACGACAACCACGTTCTCGCCGCTGCTCAACAAGAAGGCATCCGCATCATCAGGTCTGAAATGCAGCGCCTGTTCATCAACAGGCCTCGACGAGATGTCTGTTGGCTTGTCGACATCGCCACATGCAACGCCAAGCAATGCGAACAACACAAGAAAACCAGTGACGACGGTACGTGATTGCATAATTTTATTCACCTCGCTTTTGACACAATAAGTCAGAAGCGAGTTCCCAAGTCGGCTCTTATTTTTCGAGTTCATTGGGCGACCCAAGTGGCCACTAGCGTTCAGGTATGGCCAAGATCTCTATTGCAATAAGTGGTGACCCGAAAGCAGATGCGCTTTTGGTTCGTGACCCCCTGGCGTTGCTCATTGGAATGCTGCTCGATCAACAGATCACTATGGAGTGGGCGTTTGCCGCACCCGCAAAACTGGCCGATCGCCTTGGAGGCAAACTCGATGCCGGCGCAATCGCAGCCATGCCAATTGATGAACTTGAAACAGCATTTCGTGAAAAGCCTGCGCTGCATAGGTATCCGAATTCAATGGCACAACGTACTCAACAACTTTGCCAGGCTCTCGTGGACAATTACCAAGGCAAGCCCGAACAAGTTTGGAAGAAGGCAAAAACTGGAGATGAACTGCTTGAACGACTTCAGACACTCCCAGGATTTGGCAAAGAGAAATCCCGTATATTCCTCGCTCTATTAGCTAAGCGTTTAGGCATTCAGCCCCCTGGCTGGGAAGCCGCATCGGATCCATTTTCTGACAACAAGTTTCGATCTGTTGCCGATATCGACTCCCCTGAGTCTCTTAAGAAGGTACGAGAGTTCAAAAAGGCCATGAAGGCCGCTGGAAAGAACAAGGACGGCTAAGGATTGGCTTTAACCATCATCGTCAACGGCGAAGCAATTGAAGTAGCTCAAAATGCGACAGTTGACGATTTGTACAAACAGCTAGACCTCGATGCCAAATGGGTGGTAGCAGAACGCAATGGAGAGCCGGTATCGAGATCTGAAACCGCTACCACCACATTGACAGATGGTGACCGTATAGAACTGGTGAAAGCTGTATCCGGTGGCTGAGAATCGCCTTCTCGATAACCGTCGGCTATATCTCTGCACGCCCGATCGTCCAGATCTTGAGAGCTTCCTCACTTCATGTATTGAGGGAGG
>CAYGGL010000019.1:0-25508 GCA_964349215.1 uncultured Acidimicrobiaceae bacterium
GAGCAACAGTCGTTGTCGGAGCAACAGTCGTTGTCGGAGCAACAGTCGTTGTCGGTTCAGGTGCATCCCCTAGCGTCCAGCTAACTTGGGCGTTTCCACCCGCTGGGTTGGAAGTCAATGTCATCTTGGTGTTCCAGTAGGTAAGCAACTGGCTAGGACCAGCGGGCCCACGTGTGCACGCAATACCCACGTTGTAAACGCCTGGGAACAAGTCGGCTGGTGTGTACACCTCGAAGTTGAATGGGACGACCGGAAGGTCGAAAATGCCACCACGAACATCGGGGGGAGTAGCTACCGCTGTTTGGCCGTTCACGTAAGGGGTACCCGCTGTGTCATATAGGGGCTGGCTGAATGCAGCACCAGTTCCAATGGGCAATGGACCATCGACACCAAAGGTAAGTGTCGCTGGGTCAACCGCCTCAGGGACCATATAGGTCTGGACGACATCACCCTGGTCGATGCTGTTGCCAGGACAATATGTATCGGTCATATAGATGTTGAAGTTGGTTGCTCCCGTTCCACTAGTTATAGGGGCGCCTCCGCCCGGAATGGGAGCTCCGTTGGAATCTAGTGTGGCGGATCGTATTAGTGCCGGACCAGTCTGAGTTCCGGCTGCTTGTGCCTGGAATGACGCTGACAGGGCCCATGATCCCAATATCACTGCTACCGCACCAGCACTAGCCCCTGAACGTGACACGAAGCGACCCAAACCTTGTTTTAACGAAGTGCCGCCCTTCATACCTCTTGTTTTCTCGATCATCTGTAGTCCTCCTGAATTATTTATGGAGCTCATAGGGAGAGCACACATTCAAAGCTGCCATATCGTCGGTAAACACAGAAGAGACTGACAATGAACAGTTATGGGAAATCAAAAAACCCAACTGGATGGGTCTCAACCCATACTAAAACCCAAGCTTGTAATAAGAGCATGTATTACAAGCTTGGGGTCTTCCTGCTGACAAAATTCATCTTTGATCAATCTAAGAGCAATCAAGGCTCCCTACCATCACCTTATGGCCGTAACCGAGAGAGCCCTGACTAATGATGATGTAGCCCTGAACGGCGATATAGAGAGCGACTTAAAGACAGTAGAGAAACCAGCGCCAAAAAGGGTGGGCGCAAAAGCTGGGGATGCCAAAAAGGCTGGGACTTCCAAAACTAAAACCCCAGCTGGCGCATCTACTTCTACAGCAAAGAGGGCTCCAACGAGGAGAACCCCGACCAAGAGGGCGGCCGCTCCAAAGGCAGCTCCCGCCAGAAGGGCACCCGCAACCAAGAGTGTGGGGCGCCTCCTTGCAGAGGTTGAAAAGGAGCGTAAGCAACTGGAGAGGGCCATAGCCGAGGCCAAGGAATTGCTTTTCAAGTACACAAGCGCCGCCGAAATTCGTCGTCAGAAAACCGCTACCGAAATCGCCCCACTTATCTTTGCTGCACACGAAACGCTTATGGAAGCCGAGCGTGAACACTTCAAGGCCCTGGCAAACATTGAGGCAGAAGCAGATCGCGAGATCGCAAAGATTTTGGGAGTCGCAAAAGAAGAGGCGGCCATCGTGCGCTCGGCAACGGCACTGACCCCTTCAGGACAGCCCTCAAAATTGGTTGCCCCCCCTGCTCAATTGGCGGATGAAACCGAATTGGTGGACAAGGCGTGACTAGTAACGGAACCATCGCAAGTAATGGCGCTGCCAGTAGCGGTGTCACGATTGCAAGAAGTCATGCTTCAGACTCAGAAGAGGTAATAATCCTTTCTGATCCATTGACCCCAGTGGAAAATCCCACCCAAGACCCCAAACATCTACTTCTTCGTAACGCACAGACCGAAGTTGCCCGCCTATCTCTTGAACTTCGCGTGTTGCAACAAGATGTAGAGGGCGCCAAACGAATGGGTGGGTTCAGCCACGAGAGCGAAAACGATGCAATTGGCATTATTGCCGACAAAGAGCTAATCAGATCAACAGTTGATCAGCTCGTATCCGACAAGATGGGCGATATGGCCAGAGCTGTAGTGCAAGCTCGAGCCCATGCCTCGGAGAGGGTGGCTAGTGCCCAAGTCGAAGCCGCTCTCATCATCAAAACAGCCCGTGATGAAGCACTAGACGATCTCCTCAAAAGGGTTAGACCTTTACTGAGTGCTCCGCCAGTACTGAGTGCTCCGCCAGATCTGGACCTCACTGAAACAGTTGTTGTTCCAATACCTGAACCGGAAACAGAACCAGTTGTGATTCCACTGGTTGAACCCACGCCGTTGCCGGCTGCAGAGGCACCTGTTGCAGAGGCACCTGTTGCAGACTTGATCATTCCCGTGGGTGACTTGGTACCCAAAACATCAGACCTGCTTCCTGAAGCCGAGCCCAAAAAATCCCCCAAGAAGCTGGCCAAGTCGGCTCGATTCCTATATATCGACGTTATTCTCCCTCTGATTGCAGTTCTTGTGGTGATAATCCTGCTTCTCGCTTGGGTGGGGTGACTCCCACGGCCATGACCACAACCGTCTCGCCCATCAGCGATTTGGAGCCAACCGACCCGCGAGTTATTACCAATAACCTCAGCTTTGCCGACCGTGTTTTTTCTCGCGTTTCGCTTGTTTCCGGTCTTGCTGTTTTGGTAATCATGAGTGCCGTCGGGTTGTTCCTTTCCATAAAGGCACTAGAGGCACTGAGAATTATGGGGTTCTCGTTTTTTACCACCTCGGAGTGGAAAATCGATCAAAATAAGTTCGGAATAGCCGCAGTACTTTTAGGATCAGTATCGATAGCCCTTGTGGCTGTAGGTATCGGGGCTCCTGTTGCGCTCGGCACCGCCTTGTTCATAACTGAGGTTGCTCCACTGCGCATTAGATCGATGATCACAAGCTTGGTCGACCTTATGGCAGCAGTGCCAAGCGTTGTCTATGGCATTTGGGGCATGCTTTTATTCAATGACCTAGCCATCGGCTTGTCTCGCTGGTTGGCGACTTGGATGTCATGGATCCCCTTCTTTCGCGTAGAAGGAGCAGACCCCACCAACCCCCTGGCAAATCCATCTGTCTACTCTTCGTCGGTTTTCATCGCAGGAATGGTGGTCGCGTTGATGATCATTCCTCTTCAGTGCTCAATCATGCGTGAAGTGTTCTCGCAAGTACCTTCTGGAGAAAGAGAGGCAGCGTTTGCTCTGGGTTCTACCCGTTGGGGAATGATCAGAACGGTAGCGTTGCCATTTGGACGAGGCGGAATAATCGGAGGCACCATTCTTGGGTTGGGCCGTGCACTGGGAGAAACGATAGCTGTTGTTTTGATTCTCTCTACTAGTTTCGACATCAAATTTCGGATACTTGAAATCGGTGGAAATTCTGTAGCCAGTCTCATTGCACTTAATTATGGAGAGGCATCGGTTCTGGGAATTTCTGCTCTTATGGCAGCCGGCCTTGTGCTGTTTGCGATGACCCTGGTCGTCAACTTCGCTGCCTCGATTTTCGTAAACAGATCACGTTCTGGATCGAGCAGCGAAGCATGATTGTCACCGAAGCTCCTATAACCCCCACCGAAGCTCCTCTTACCACAGTTGTAAAGCGAGATACCGAGACCGACACTTCCAGTTTGGAACGCCCCGATTTGGAACGAAAGGTCGGTGGCCTATCGCGAAACGACGTCCTTAACTGCACTGGGGCCATAGCAAGCGCTATCTGCACCACATTCCTTTTATTCGGGCGCCTAACACCACTGTCTGGACCATTTGGATTCGTACTAGTCGCCTTTCTGATTTTCCTTCTTTCCTATGTCTTCTTGACCTCACTCACAGAGTCTCGGCCCGTAATAATCGACAAAGTGATGACAGTTACCTTCTATGCGGCTATGACTTTCTCAGGTGCCGGACTGATTTCTGTGATCACATTTACGTTTTGGCGTGCTCGCAGTGCACTGCTCAAAACAAATCTCTACCTAGAGGACATGCGTTCTACCAGTCCCATTGACCCATTGAACGTCGGAGGCATAGCCCACGCCATTTTGGGGACACTCCTCATAATCTCCATAGCAATAGTCATTACTGTTCCGCTTGGTCTGTGGTGCGCTGTCTATCTAAATGAGGCACAGACCCGCCTCTCAAGATTCGTGCGCACCGTTGTCGACGCTATGACGGCATTACCCTCGATCTTGATAGGCCTATTTGTATTTGCAACTTGGATTCTGATTTTCGGCTTTGAACGTTCTGCCCTTGCCGCTTCTATTTCAGTGAGTATTTTGATGTTGCCGATCATCATCCGTTCGTCCGAAGTAGTTCTTCGTTTGGTTCCGGGAAACCTAAGGGAAGCATCTGAAGCCCTTGGGGCTCCACGATGGAGAACCGTATGGCACGTAGTGCTGCCTACAGCTAGGTCTGGTCTCATGACCTCTGTACTCTTGGGTATTGCACGCGGAGTCGGCGAAACGGCTCCGGTGATGTTGACATCTGGATTCACAGCTTCGATCAACATGGATCCGATCAAGAACCCCACGGTTTCTCTTCCGCTTGCTACATATCAATTCGTCCGAACGGCTCAGCCCACTTATGTCGCCCGTGGGTTTGCCACTGCTGCTGTGTTGATGATCATGGTGTTGGTTCTCTTCGCTATGGCACGCTTCTTTGGGGGACGTGCACCGGGACAAACAACAAAGCGCCAAGCCCGTCACTCCCGAAATCGATCTGACCGCGACCTCGCACGATTCGAAACGAGAAAGAAAAATGAGCAAGAACCCGCCGATGCACTCTGATGTAAACCTCTCATTAACGGCTAAACAGCCATCCAATGCCGGGCCATATACGTTTGAAGGTGGTTCAGTTGTGCAGCTCCTCGGGGGAGACCCGACTGACCCCAATGCAATAGTGGCCAACCTTGGTGACGCCGTCATAACTCTGAACGGCACCAAAGTGTCGGCTGATATGGGTGGAACCAAATGGTCGTGGATCTTGAGCGATCTCGAAGGCGTTTACAGCAGCTGGGACCAAGCATGGACCATACTTTCTGTTCCCGGGGTTCCAGATTATGGCGTTGCAGTTCAATCTGATAATGCCCGACAGTTCTCTAACCGACTTAGTGAACTCATACCCCAGCACATTCAAATCCATCAGGGCGCTTCGCCAGAGCCATTGCCAGAACCATTGCCAGAACCCGAGAGCGTGATTGTCATAAATAATATTGACGACACCAAGGTCATTGATGAGGACGACACCAAGGTCCATGTCTTCGACCTTCCAAAAGCAAGCCTTTTCCAACCCAGCGGTCCTAAATCACCGCCCGACCCCTCCAACTCGCTTGCCAACCTGTATGCACGTGATATCTCGGCTTGGTTCGGTACACACAAGGTGCTAGATCGCGTTTCACTTGATATGTCAGCAGGGCTCGTAACAGCTCTCATCGGTCCTTCGGGATGCGGTAAATCCACCTTCTTGCGAATACTCAACCGCATGCATGAAATGATCCCAATAGCAAAACTCGCCGGTGAGGTACTCCTAGATGGCAGCGATATCTATGACCCAAGCGTGAAACTCGTCGATGCCCGTCGACAAATCGGAATGGTTTTTCAAAAACCCAATCCGTTTCCTGCAATGTCCATATATGAAAATGTTGTAGCGAGCTTTCGTCTAACCGGCAAGAAGGTCTCTACTGAGGAAAAGGATGAAGTGGTTGAGACCTGCCTCAGCAAAGCGGGGCTGTGGAAAGAGGTAAATGACAGGCTGCGTCAACCGGGAGGGTCGCTCTCGGGTGGACAACAGCAACGCTTGTGCATAGCCCGTGCCCTGGCAATTCGCCCTCGTGTATTACTGATGGACGAACCCTGCTCTGCCCTTGACCCCACGTCTACACGACGAATAGAAGAAACCATCGCTGAGTTGAAGTCAGAGGTGACAATTGTGATTGTCACCCACAACATGCAACAAGCAGCACGGGTTTCAGACCAGTGTGCTTTCTTCTTGGCCGAACACGGCACACCTGGCTACATAGTTGAACACGGACCGACCCAGGCCATGTTCAACAACCCACAAGACATCCGAACGAGCGACTACGTAAACGGAAGATTCGGCTAAACAGCCCTGAGGCAAATGTATATCTGCATGTAATGCCAAAGACGCACTCGATTAGGCTGAGTGTCGTTTTTTGTTCACTTTAGTTGTCTACCGTTGCCATGCATGGGGTCTTTCGGAAAGATATTGGTCATCGGCGGACATGAAGAATCTCCTGCTGCAATGGGTGATCTGCTTCGTGATGAAGGGTTCGAGGTAAACCAAAACTGCTCCCCTCAAGAAGTTCAGGAAAAGTTCAACTCTATGAGACCTGATCTTGTGATCATCAATGCTGAAGGGGTCTCGATAGCGACGAGCGACGATGAAAAGACCAATGAGGTCGTTTCATTGTGCACATGGATACGTTCTCGTACTCACGTGCCTGTGATCGTGACTCATATAGCCGGTTTCGAAATGGTGTCGGCTCACGAAGCGGGAGCCGACCTCGTCTTGAAGGTACCCATAGGGCCGAGCGAGTTCGTGGCCCGAGTCAGAGCCTTGCTACGCAGGACTCCGCCCAGATCTTGTAATGGTGATCTGATTCTGTCCTTCGGAGGACTTAAATTAGACCGTGGCAGTCGGATTCTGTTTCTAGAAGGAGGAAAGATTCAACTGGGTGATCAGTCGTTCGTCTTGGTCGAAGAACTAATGCTTAATCGTGAGAAGGTCACCAGATACAAGGTCTTGAAGACTCTCCTCTCCATTGGAGACTCCGACCTCGACAGTTGTACCCGCCGAGTCAGGAAACGGATGGAGGAGATCGAGGGTTGGAGACGTCTGGTCAGCGTAAGGGGTTTGGGGCTCAGGTTGCTGGAGGATCGTCCTGTCGTCGGTACGTCCGCGGCCAGTGCGCAGTACGCGTCTGGCGCGTATGAAGAGACGTACTGACAGTATCGATATATCAACTAATAAAACTGTCACCAACCCAATCAATACGACCGGGAATCTATTGGTAGTTTCCTCGGCCTTAATTACTGGTCCCGCTCCTGAGGCAACAACAACCCACTTGTAACTTCCCAGCACCGGTGATGGAAGCTCAACACTTGTCTTGTGCTTCCACGTCTGGCCCAGAGCTATCCCTTCAGCAGGGATGGGAATGTCAAACGACGCCAGCTCAGCAGAATTGCGCTCGGCCGATCCTGATAGTGAAAATTCCGAGAGGATATCGGACGTCTGGTTCTTAACCGCCACCTCTACTTCGTAGGCAGTACGTCCACCAAGGCCAGAACGCAAGCGCTCAACGAACCCACCACCAGCTTTAGTCACCTCAAAACTAACATCGAGTGGTTCTTGCGCACCAGAGTCGATAACGGGGCCTAACGGAAAACCTATGAGATCTATAGTGGCAAGAGCAGACTCTCCAGTCTTCATATTTGAGGCCAAAACCACACACGGACAAGTGCCGGGAGGAGGAGAAGCCACAAGCTCGCCGACCATCGTGGCTTGGATTCCACCAATCTGTACTGCCTGGCTCTGTGCCATATTGCAGTCAGACGACCCCCTCTTCGCAAGATTTCCGCACAATGACATCGTCACGAAGCCAGTGGTCCATCCTGAGAAATTAACTATCACACGCTCACCGGGCTTAACAGAAGTCTTATCAAGCGATATGGCTGGGCCATTCGCAGCCACAGGGGTTAACCCACTCAGCGTTATAACAACAGCCAAGACAGATACTGCGAAGATCTTCTGTAGCCGCCTCATTAAGCCATTACCTTCTCGGTGGTTTCACCAGACTGATCGAGCTTATGACTCAGATAAGAACGGCGAGCTCGCCTGATGAGAAGAACAGAGAGGGCCACCGCAATAACTGTGAACGGTATGGCGAGTGAGAAGGTTTTCTTTGAAATCGGAGAAGCCTTGGCACTCTTTGATTCGGGCCCTGCAGGGATCGGATCGATCTCGACCTTCGTCACTGCCAGCCCCGTTGCCGCAATACCTTTAATGGTGGAATTAATGGTCACACCCTGACCAGGCAGCAATACATCAGGCAGCTTGACAGGAACATTTGATCTCTTGGCAATACCGAAGGGCGCCGATATAGAAACGCTATGGGTTCCACCGAGGCGAACGTTTCCACGATTCTCAACTCGATAGGTCACCTCTGCAGTTCCACCCGTGGGATCAAGTGAAGGTTGGTAGGTGGTGCGAAGCTTCTCTACAGCAAGCTCAGGGGTCAAGGGCCCTGCAACGCGAATATAAATTCGAGTTCCGGTACGTCTATCAAGAGTAATTATCTTGCCATCCGCGCCGCTTCCCTTTACCTGCGATGAAGCAAGCACGGCGCCGGCGTGGTCGCCTGGCCGGGCATTAGATGGAACTTTGATGCTAATTGGCATTGTGGCCTGGGTTTGAGGAGGAAGGGTTACGCTTTTTTGGGGGAAAGTAATCCACTTGCCGACATCAGTTGGTCGTTTAGAACCTGGAAGCAGGTCAAAGGTTCCCTCTACGTTGTTAAAAGCGTCGGTTGCATAAAGATCGAACGTGAGCTGAACGTTTCCCAAGTTGAACAATGTGAGTTGATCTTCGATCTGAGCCCCGGGTTCCAGTTCATAAGACAGACTTGGACGAGTGCCGGACTGAGTTGGATCTTGCGAACCTGCCGGTGTTAGAGCCCAACTATGTACTTCTCCATTCTGCATTTCAACCCCGGGAACTGCGTTCTTATCAACTGGGCTGGGTTTGGCTTCGCCAGGTGATTGGCTCCAGCTTGGAGAGGCAAAAACGACCAAGACGGCCATGATGGCCGTTGTGATTGCAACTACTGTGATTGGAACTAGTCGCCGGTAACTCAGGTATCTCATTTTGTTTTTGTCTTTCTGGTAAACGCACACTGGGCTGTCCGACAAATTGTCGGACAGCCCACGTGCTTGTTAATTAAAGGGACTGGACTTAAGCGCCGGTCACAGTAAGAGTGAGGGTGCCGTTGTAGGTACCACTCTTTGCCGTAACAGGAATCAGCAACTTCAGACGAGCATCCAGTTCTGCAATGCCAAGTCCGCCTGTGAAGTTAGGAGCGGTTCCGGCAAGAGCTCCGGCTGTACCCAAGTTGCGTCCGGAGCTAAGTCCGGTTGCGTTAAGGGTGTTTGGATCAACACGATCACCGGCCAAAACCACCTGGTCATAGGAATTGCCATCTGAATCAACGAATGCATCGGTGTCGCTGGTCTTTACTGGGGTCCATCCAAGCTGGCTGCCTGAGAAAGACTTTCCAGCACCGGCTGTGAAAGCACCCATCGAGCCGGTGATTGCCCAACCCGTATCTGTGTCACGGGTGTCGACCACTGTGATCTGGCTAAGTACGCCTTTAGCCGCAAAGAACTTACCGGCGCCTGGGCCCTTCTTGATGAACTTTGCGGTATCGAGATTGATGCCACAGCTCGTTGGGTAGGTAGGAGCAGGAGTTCCATCTGCGTTCTCCGGGTAAGGGTACTGATCAAACTTTTCAACAGTTTCACCAGTAGGCATGGTACCTGGACCAGCAGGATCAATTGCCGGGAGGCTTCCGTCGGGGAAACCTACAGTGCCAAGCGTGTCTGCTGGAATTGGGCCGTTCTTACCGCATACCTGGGTTAACACGACAGCACCGGTAGGACGAACGACTTGCAAAGCACCAACTACCAACTGGCTGGCAAATGGTGTTGCTGATACCGAAGCAGGAGTACCTACGTTAGGAGCAGCATGCGTGGGTGTAACTGTGAACGAGTAGCTCGTTCCAGCAGTAAGACCCGTTACCGATGCAGAAGTACCTGACTGAGTAACAATTCCTGCAGCAGGGCTTACCACTACTGAATAGCCGGTAGGCGTTGGGCCGGTAGGTGCATCCCAATTGAGATCTACCGTGCCTGTGCCTGGAGTAGCCGTGAGGTTCTGTACCGCAGGCAGAGCCGCCAAGCTAGGCGTGCCGAGCATTGCGTTCGACTCAGGGCTGTTACCAGCGGTGTTGGTTGCCCGTACGGTAACGCTGTACTGCGTACCATTGGTCAGGCCCGGAATTGCAATTGGGGAAGAAGTACCGTTTGCAATAACAGGGGCTCCACCACCGGTTGGGGTTGCTGTAGCTGTGAATCCGCTAGCTGGAGGAGTTGAAGCTGCATGTGTAAAGACAGCACTCAAGGATCCGTCGCCAGAGTTGACTGCGGTCAAGACAGGAGCTGCCGGAGCTACACCCACTGTCCAGCTAACTTGAGCGTTTCCACCCGCTGGGTTGGAAGTCAATGTCATCTTGGTGTTCCAGTAGGTAAGCAACTGGCTAGGACCAGCGGGCCCACGTGTGCACGCAATACCCACGTTGTAAACGCCTGGGAACAAGTCGGCTGGTGTGTACACCTCGAAGTTGAATGGGACGACCGGAAGGTCGAAAATGCCACCACGAACATCGGGGGGAGTAGCTACCGCTGTTTGGCCGTTCACGTAAGGGGTACCCGCTGTGTCATATAGGGGCTGGCTGAATGCAGCACCAGTTCCAATGGGCAATGGACCATCGACACCAAAGGTAAGTGTCGCTGGGTCAACCGCCTCAGGGACCATATAGGTCTGGACGACATCACCCTGGTCGATGCTGTTGCCAGGACAATATGTATCGGTCATATAGATGTTGAAGTTGGTTGCTCCAGTTCCGCTAGTTATAGGGGCGCCTCCGGCGGCTCTTATTAATGCCGGGCCTGTCTCAGTTCCGGCTGCTTGTGCAGGAGAAGCGCTGAGAAGCGGAAGAGCTGTCCCGGCAATAGCTATTGCGGCCACTGCTGAAAGAGCCTTCTTCAAGCTGAAGTTGCTTCTTGATTTCATTTGAGTGCTACTCCTTTCGTCTATCGGAGTACCTCGGTCTTTTAGATTCATAATTACTCCTGTTCTGGTCGCTCGCCTGGCTGTTTGCCAGACCTACATGGCGTCGATTCGTCATGCGGACTCATCATGACAACCCAAAAGGTGCGTTCAGATGGCCCCTAGGTGAAAGATTCCAGCAGAAACAAAAACCTTCATGAGGCATAAAAAACCAACAGGCGAAGGTGACCGCGAGTCCTCTCGTCGATCACCTTCGCCCTTGGTTTAATCAGAATTATTCTTCGATGTATTGCTTCGCGTTAGGCAACCAGTGGACCCTGCAATGTGATTGCTCCACAATTTGCAACACTCAAGAACCCAAAGGCGTTAAGAGTTGAAGTTGCCGAACAAACTGCAGAAGCACCACCAACGAACATCGACTTGATGTCCTGATTAGCTGATGCAAGCCCGCCTACCTTAGAAGTAGGCAACACGTTATAGACGGTGCGCCCATAGGTTGCATCGTCATAAAAGCCTGCCGCTGGCACGAGCGAAGGCGCCGTACCTGTGTAAGGCTTGCCCAGAGCGTCAATGGCGCCCAGGTCAACGGTTCCGGCCGGTGAAGGCAACTGGCTTGTCACTACGCCGTTTGACTGCGAGATGAAGTTGGCAGCTGAGAAGCCAACGATCACCTGCTTGCCAACTAACGCATCACCCTTTGCCTTAAGGCCATTGCCGTCATTTTCTTGTAGACGTGCCCCTGAGCCGGCGGCATTACAGGTAGTTGTAGCTGTAGTTTCTTGGGCTGCGGTGATGCCAAGGGCCGTGTTCCAAGAAGCATAGGTTCCTGAACCTGTTTGGATACCACATGGAACGATTTCGACTCCACCAATGACCTGTGGTCCCGCGGTGAACAGGAGGTTAAGTTGTGCGCTGGTCAGTGTTGTTACAGGTGCCACTCCATTTGCGTAATAGGCAAAGCTGAGAGCATCTCTACCCGTTGGGATGTAGGTAAGTTCAGTTCCAGTACCGCTAGGTCCGGCCGATGACCGTGCGAAATCTACAAGACCGGAGATGGTCTTTGGACCACCGCAGTCTGTGCCCGATGCCGGCCAGTTTCCACCGTCGATAGCCCGACTGAGTGCACGTCGGCCATTGGTCGAGCCATTTGGCCTTACCATTGATTTACCTGTTGGCTTGGGAACAATGCAGGGACTTCCGACGGCATCCCACGAAGTAAGTTGTCTCTTGCCAGAAGCAAGAGAACTCTGAAGGGGTAGGTAGCTGTTGTTGCCGGAGAATCCGGCAAAGGCGTTCAATACATCTTGGGTTGTATCCGACCCCACGCCGGTGAGTGCAGTCCACTGTTTCGGATCGGCATTAGCTGGGCCACCTGATATGCCCAAGGCACCAAGTGCAAGCCCGGCGACAGCGATGCCGGTTAATGCCTTGACTGCCTTTCTCCTATTCATATTTAACATAAGTCTTTAGCTCCTTTGTCTGGTCGCTCGTCTGGCCGTTTGCCAGACCCACATGGCGTTGATTTCGTCATGTGGGCTCATCATGACAACCCAAAAGGTGCGCTCAGATGGCCTGAAGGTGAAAGGTTCCAGCAAACCCATAAGACCGAAGAAGGGACTCAAAGTAGGTTCGGTAACAAGCGAGCTGTTTCGCCTGCAGCATTGAGCCCGACGAGCAAAAGGGGCGGCAGAAACAACACCCACGCTCTTGCCCGGCCCAACTTATACCAAGCCCAAATAGCGGCTAATACGAGTAGTAATAGGCATTGCATCCACAGAGCCAAGGCCCAAAGAGTTCCCGAATCCCCAGCCATCATCTGTTCGGCTTTGGGAAGTGTCGAGTTGTCATAGATCGGACTTGTTGCCCCAAGGGCCGAGCCGCTCAAATCGGCATCGACTCGTACCACGCCCGAGGGTAAAAATGGCATTCCCCCAGCTGTTGCCAAGAGCAGCCGTGCCGATCCAGAATCAAGAGGGCCAGGCGCAAGATCACCTTCTTGGCGTACGCCTGAGACCTTGTAACTGAACTCACCTTGACCGGTGGTCAACTTAATCAATGCACCTGGGTGAAGCTTGTGTATCTCAGAAAATGGTCCCCCAAATGTGGCCCTTCTGCCCATCAAAACACTGACGCCTTCTTGACCCGGCAAAGGCGAGTCGCGCCGGTGTCCAGGCCCGTTCAACAAGTTTTCCGAACTGGTACCTTCGACGACCACTTGACTAAGCCCAATGGATGGAATCTCGATATAGGCCACCGGCGACCCCGCTTTCAGAGGCATTCCCTCAGAATCTGTGGTCCCCACAGGCGCTGTTCCAATTGCCAAGTCTTTGCGAAATTGTTCGAAAAGACGTTGTTGAACAGATCTCTGTTGGACAGAACTGACAACTGTCAACTCGAGTACCAAACTCAAGGAGAAAATAAAGACCGACAGTAGTGTCACTCGGGCCAACTTCAACCCTGGGCTCAAAGATGGCGCTTTATTGGCCTGGCCATTATTGGTTGGCACTTCGATTTCGGGTATTGATTCAAATTTGAATGCTGATTCAAAGCCCTTTAGATCTTCGAGATCTGGGCCCGGCGCAATCAAAGTTTTGTGCGACGGCGACTTGACCGCGCACTCACCACCACCAGAGCAACAGAAACAACGATCACAAATGCAGCTATTGGGCCCATTGCGCTATTTGAATTGTCGTTCTTTAAAGAACTGGATTTATCAGCACCTTCAATTTGCCATTTGACCTGAGCGGGTTTGTCCTTTGTCGATTTGGTAAAGACCAAACGCGTATTCCACGAGATAACTGCTTTGTTGTTCAACGTGCATGCAATACCCACGTTGTAGGTTCCCGGGGGAAGATCACCGGGGCTATATACAGCAAAGCTAAATGTTGGAATATTGACGATCGGACCCGGCTCGCCGGGTGATTCTGCCTCTTCTGTTAGAGCACTGTCGTACGGGCGAGTAGTTATGTCATAAAGAGGTTGGCGAAAGGTCTCAAAAACACCGAATGAATGTGGAGCCGGGCCCAAACCGTTGTACTCAATATCGTGAGGCTTAAGACTCGCCGGAACCATGTAGCTTTGCACTCGATAGTTCTCATCTGCGCTGTCGCCTGGACAAGAAACTGGCTCAGAAAGCCGTAGTGAAAACTTGGTTGCGCTATCACCCTTTGTAATTTGGCGCTTCGAACCCGAGGCTTCCACCACTGTTAATTCTCGGAGTTCATGTGAACCCTGTGCGAATGTCGGAGCGGACAAACCGAAAACTACGGACCAAGCAAGTCCCAGTGCCATCGCCCAGCGAGTTTTGTTATTTCTCACTTGTATTTTTCTCACTCGCATTGTTGCCTACGCCAAGGTTACCCAAGGCGATACTAAAGCGAGTTCGCCCGGTTATCACCAGGGCTCCAAGTAGCGACAGCAACGCGACCACACCCACCACCGGCAAGAAAAATCGAGTGCCGGCAAGAGCAATAACTGGAGTGACCATGCCCTTTAGTCGCTTGACAATTTTATTGTCTGCAGATGGAGTAGTTGTTTTCGAAACCTCTTGTGTATCAAGCTCCGAAGGTGCTTTATCCGATCCGGTTCTTTTTGAGACTTGAGCAGATTGGTCTTCAGCCGAAGAAGAGCCATTCGATGAAGAGTTACTCGATGAAGCCACATTATTCGGCGTTGAGTTCCCACCTGAATTGGCAGACGCCGTACCTGGAGTATTTCCGCCTTGGGTGCCAACAGGCTGAAGGTCTCTTATTTTCTTTGCAGTCGATGCTGCTTGAACTTGCAGGTCTTTAGGAAGCGGGGCGTAGCCACTGGGGAGCTTCCCATACTCGTAACCTAGGGTCTGGCCCTCACCTGCGGCATATTCTATGAAAGCCGCATAATCATTGCGGGCCTGTTTGTCCAATGCCAGTGGCGCCACTGCACCATAGACCAACGTAGTCAGCGGGTAGGCATTGGGTGCGACTTTGGTTGGATCGGGCTCTAATACAGAGGGCTCAGATTTAGCCGACATCGAGGCGACTCCGGCGCTCAGTCCAGCGACGTCCGGGGCCACAAACTTACGGTCAGGACCGTTGTCTCCTGCCCGGCTCAAGCTTGCAGTTTGGATGCCATAGCGAAAAGCCGAAGCCGAATTGGTCAGAGAAAGAAACGTCCTACTTCCTTGTATCTGTGGCCCATCTCGCTTGTAAGCCTTGGACGATACAATTGCGGTTGTGTCCAGGACTATCCGGGCCCCATCGTCGGCGACACGGGTCATACGGGCTGCAGTTGTCATATCCTGCGCATAAGGCAAGTAATCTGGGCCGCATAATGGCGGAGGCACTACGGGTGGGCCGCCTCCAGGCGGAGTGTATGGCGGTTCCTGTTTACAATACTCATCGCTTTTTGGAAACCAATCAGGGATGGGGTCACCAAAAGCTAGGCCGGAAGAATTTAACTCTGGTGTAATGTTGTAAATGGGGTTTACTTTCATACCCCAGGCATCTGGAGAACCCTTGAGCCATTCTCTGGCCTCTGGGTCAGAAAGAATCCACTCCCACACCTGACGTGACGCATCAGAAGACTGCGCGCTGACCACCAAGCCTGCAGCATTCTTGTGGCCGTTAATCAAAAGATTGAACTCTGGGTTGAACTGTAAGAAATCGGGATCTTTACTGATCGCTTGGGGGTTTGTCTTCAACCATTCATAGGGCGTGGCGGGCATAAGACTAGAGCGATATGACTGGGTCAACAGTTTTGCCACCAACCTGGGTGTCAGGTTCAGTTTGGCTACTCGAACGGCTTTGATAAGCTCTAATTCCCTTTTAATACTCTCTGGCGTACCGTCTGGCGGATAAGTAGACCGTTCTATGTTAAAGCCAACGACTACTCCCGAGATGCCAAGCGGTGCATAGATCACTGGATTGTCAGAGCTAACTTGTGAGGGCTCGATTGGGCGAGAGACCGCAATCATTCCGGGAGAGCCGTCGCCGCCCCTAAGCAGCTGGCGCCGAACGTTTGAGTCGCCAACGAGGGTATAAGAATAACTGGGGAGATCGGAAGTTGCACACAGTTTCGGTTGCCAACTACTTATTGCCGAGCTGAGAAGTTCAGTGCCGGCAATTCGGCGTTGGGCGTCTTCGATTGAACATGGGTTTTCGATCGGATTGAACTCGAGAGGAATCGCTATCCGGTTGTTCCATGACCTCTCGGTAAGCGGGGAGGTCATGACTCCACGAGGGGGCACTTCGTTCTCAAACCAGGTTCCTACATTTTCGTATGGGCCGTCTCCTCTGGGAACGATCACAAGCCAACATTTGGGCATCTTCGGTGAAGCGCCCTCAATGGACAATGACTTACCACAGCCCAACCCAGATGATTCTTTGGCGGTATGCACCTCGAACAGTTCCTCGCCCGTACCATTTGCCCGTGTGCGACCAGCGGCTATCTCATTGGTGGTTATGTAGTCAAAAAAAGGGTTAATCCAATAGCTGGCAGAGGTGTTGGGCACACTGGGGTTGTAAGTTGGGTCGGTTTGGAAGTCAACAACTGTTCCATCGACGGCACGAAATGGCTTCCAAAGCCACCCATTTTTTTGTAAAACCCCCTTGGCAGGGTCAAAGTTGGGATAGCCCTTCTGAGAAATGACTCGGTGTTCAGCGTGTGAGCCGCCATCGAACGGCGAAGTTCCCCTACCCCCGTAAACTCCTTGTGTCGCTCCATACACGCACTGCTCAGGTGGAGGTCCGGGATTTCCGGGGATGGTCCCATCATCATCTCCCCAGCACTGCATGATCTGTAAAAAGTTATGCCCCGATAACCCACCGGCAACGCCTCTTTCGGTCGGAGTAGCCCCCTTCCAAGTTATCGAGACAGCTTGGTTCACCAAGCCTTTGGTCTGGTTAACCGTTATCTCAAGATCTTGGAAAGGCGCCCGTCCCTTTACTGTCACCGACGAGTTGGTTTTGGGCAAAGAGGTGTCTATTCCCGCGCTTCCGGGCACGGGGTCGATACCAATAGCGGGCATGGAAGTGACTCCCGAGAGTACTGCAGTTGCAACAAGTCCAATAAAACCGACTTGCAAGAACCTGGGCGCCTTCAAATGAGACATCGTGGAGTTAGAGGTTGAGTTAGACGTTGTCGTGCTCATCACAACGATTCCGCTTTGGCAGAGAGCCGATTCCAAATAAACGCAGGCGCAAACACAAGCCCGAGTGTCAATAAGAAGACCAATGCCACCAATGTTTGAGTGCTCGACCAGCCAGACGAATCATCCAAGACAGTGGACTTGGCGGTAGCTAAAGAGCCCACTGAACCCGTGGCCTCTATGTTTGTGCCATCACCTGCGACTCCGCAGGCACCGGTATCGGGATCACAAACCGAACCCAAACCGCCTTGAGTTCCAAGACCCTTACCGCCACCCGCAGCCGAGTTCACCGAGCCGGCCGAGCCAACTGCTTTGCCGCCAGATACACCTTGACCAGGCCCGGTCGGACCTCCTCCTGTGGATTGGCCCCCGGGATTATCGGAATTAGCGCCACCTGAACCCTGGCCTCCGCCGCCGGCCGCCGCGCCGGCACCAGAAGAAGCTCCAGTGGGAGAGGTTAAACCTCCCGTACCGCTAACACATTGGGCCGGTCCCTTTTTGTCACACTCTTCAGGCATCGGGGCATTCTTGGCCAAGAGGTTAGTGCCATCAGGAGAGAAGGTAGGGTTATTACACTTCTTAACGTCGACATTTTGGACTTGCACACCAGGAATCTTCTTGATTTGCTCAAGGCTCGCTGTCACCAAGTTGACCGGCAGCGGAGAATATCCAAGCGTTTTTGAACTCCGTTGAGCCTCACACATTGCGTAGTAGGCGAAAGCTCCGAGAGTTTTTCCTTCGTCCTCAGTGAACTTTTTACTCGTGTTGGTAGGCAATATGAAATATGAGTAAGACGACAACTGATAGTTGCGGGGGTCCGGATCGGTATAGACCTCATCAAGCTGTTGAGTCAGGTACTCGGTTGAAGTTGTGTCCATGTTGATCTTTGCCTTCAGCAAAGAAACTGCAACGTTTTCCGGAGTGGGCTCGACGTAATAACCCGCTGCGTTCAATACCTTGGCAACGGGAAGTCCCTCGTTTAAAGCGAAAGAATAATTGACATATCCGATTGAGCCTTCGCCCGAGCTACCTTTGATTTGTGTCGTCACGGCGAAGTCCTCGTTTTTTGCGACACTGCCAGTGAACTGCGGATAGAAAGAAGTTGAACCGCACTTGTTGTTACCCATCCTAGTACAAAAGTCCGTCCAAATCTGAGGGTACAGACTTACCATCCAACGAGTGAACTGAGCAGACGAACCAGACCCTCCGGAACGTATGACTGGGGTTATCGAACGATCTGGTAACACCAGCCCGGGGTTTTCTTGTTGCAAGGCCGGGTCGTTCCATTTGGTAATCACACCCGTGAAGATCTTCGAAACATTCTCGCCAGAAAGGCGCAGATTATTAACCTGCTTGCCGTTTACCTTCAGGTTGTACATAAACGCCGTACCTCCGGCAGTCACCGGAATATAGGCATACGTAATGCCTTTATCTGCTGGATTCTCGGGTGCAGAACCATCCTCAGGGTTATATTGGAAAGGGATATCGGAAGCAGCAAAATCGACATTTTGATTGAGGAAGCTGGTCCTCCCGTTCGTTGAGGAAGTGGGAGAATAGTTGACCTTCATCCCGAACTGACTAACGTTCGCGCTCATGTCCGCAATGGCAGGACCAGCCCAAGAGGAACCCTCACCACTTATGGTCACATAATCTTCGGCACTGGCACTTGGCCCAAGTAAAAGAGCCAGCACCAGATAGACGCTGGCTAATGCCCCAACACTCGACCAGGATCTTTTGGATAAAGGCATACGCGGGCAATGCTAAGCGAGCCCATATTTCCTAAGACCTAACCGAAGATGAACATTTCCAGCACACTCATCGAGATCCAACTGGATCTATGTCTAGGTCTTTGTAGGTAAGCATTGGGACATAGGGAATGCCGACTTCCTCGAAATATTTTGTGGCGATGTCGCCTCGGTCGACCAAGGTGGTTGCGAACACAACCTGGGCCCCTTGTTCAAGCAGGTATTCGCAGGCTTGGCGAATCGAGCCGCCGGATGTAACAACATCGTCAACGACCATCACTCGCATGCCGGGCTCTATACGAGCACCTTCAGTGCGGCGGTTGGTGCCTCGGCCTTTGGTCTCTTTGCGAATGAAGAACCATTTGCATCGAGCGATACCGGCAACTGCAAAAGCAAAAGGGACGGCCCCTAGAACCAAGCCCCCAACCGCATCGAAGTCAATGCCTTTAGAACTTGCGGCATCACACATTGCCGCTCCCACAAAGTCGAGGTCATCAGGGTCATCGACTGCAAGCTTTCCGTCGATGAAATCACGACTCATTTCCCCAGAAGCGAGCTTGATCGGCTCCGCAGAATGAGTGAGCACAGCTGGATCCATAACCATCTGTCGAAGACGCTCGTAATAAACGGTCATGGCTGAGTCAACCTCCTGGAAGTGGTTTCAATCCTACGCACACATTTGTTTGTAAGACGTGAGGAAGGTGTGCGCTGCTTGTAACAATCGGCAAACAAACATGAAACAGGGTCTCGCCAACCTATACATATGCTTTCAGCTCCCCCCAAGCGTCCAAGTCCCTCTGAATTGTTCCGTGTCGTTTTCGCTCGTGGCGGGCCACAGCGCACCTTGCATCTCACGTGGATAGCGTTCTTCTTATCATTCGTGGTTTGGTTCAACTTCGCACCATTTGCCACCGACATCGGTAAACAGTTCAACCTCGACAAGGGCCAACTCGTAACCCTTGGACTGTGCAACCTTGCACTTACCGTTCCAGCGAGGCTCATCATCGGCGGTGTGCTCGATCGATTCGGACCACGTAAAACATTCTCTGCAATTCTGATCTACGCCTTCATACCATGCATATTGTTCGCAACAGCTCAAAGTTTCACGATGCTGTTAATCAGTCGACTTCTCATCAGCGTGGTCGGTGCCGGTTTCGTGGTCGGCATTCGCATGGTCGCTGAGTGGTTCCCGCCATCTGAGGTTGGAACTGCTGAAGGTGTCTACGGTGGATGGGGCAACTTCGGCGCTGCTGCTGCTGCGATAGTTCTTCCAATCATCGCCGGCATTGCAGGGGGAGACGAAGGGTGGCGCTGGGCTGGCGCTCTAACCGGCATCGCCGCGGCCATATATGGAATTGCTTATGCCAAACTCGTCTCTGATACTCCTGCAGGCGTTGCTTATGTGCGTGCCAAAAGCGCGGCCGCCCTTGAGGTCACCAACCGCAAAGCGGTGTTCGGACTGATTGCAATGTTTGTTCCTGCAGCGCTTGCACTTGGGGTAATTGTGTGGCGAATTCGAAGAGTCGAAGTGATTGGAACAAGCGCGATGATCGTCGGATTTGTGCTTGCTGCACTCTTCTTCGTGTACCAAGTTGCTGCCGTACGACGAGTTAATCAACAAGCACTGAGCGCTAACGACTACCCCGCTGATCAGCAATATCCATTTCGTTCAGTGGTGGTGCTCTCGCTTGCCTATTTCTGCACCTTTGGTTCGGAATTGGCTGCCGTTTCATATCTACCCCAATTCTTCGAATCAACATGGGGTCTTTCCACTGCGGTTGCAGGGGCCGCTGCTTCGGCGTTCGCATTTATGAACCTCGTATCGCGACCCGTTGGGGGATTCATCTCTGATCTTGTCCAAAGTCGCAAGCGCTGGCTCGCCATGTTGGTTGGCGGTCTGGGTCTTGGCTATTTAGCAATGTCGACCATGACCAGTGCGTGGCCAGTTGCCGGCGCAATTGCACTGGTCCTTGTTGTTTCCATCTTCGCCCAGGCAGGCAACGGCGCCGTCTATGCAATCGTCCCGCTAGTTCGCAAGCAGGCCGGCGGCCAGATTGCGGGCATGGCAGGGGCATATGGAAACATCGGCGGCATTGCGTTTCTCTCCACATTGCTCTTCGTTACACCGCGCGGATTCTTTCTGATCATGGGCTGCGCTTCCACGATCGTGTTGCTCTGCTCTCGTTGGTTGGTCGAGCCCACTCGCCACCACGCAACAGCCGAAACCATCGCCGCCCCCGACCTGATCACAGGCGAAGAAACTCCACTCGTACCAGTCGTGGTCTGATCAGTTGCTGAGTCGGGTTTCTTTGAGGCTAGGAACTTCTAAAAGCTAGGGTTCCATCTATTAGCTTCGGCGTTACCAACCAGGTCACGCTTCAATACATAGGGGGAAGTACATGTCCGACTCACCGAAACGCTACGACGCCGTCATCGTTGGGGCCGGATTCTCGGGTATGTACATGCTCTATCGACTCCGTGAACTGGGGTTTTCATGTCGGGTTTATGAAGCTGCCGACGGGGTGGGCGGTACCTGGTATTGGAATCGTTACCCAGGTGCTCGATGCGATTCAGAGTCGATGTACTACTCCTACTCGTTCTCGTCTGAGCTTGAACAAGAGTGGAACTGGACCGAACGCTACCCAGCGCAGCCCGAAATCTTGACCTATCTGAACCACGTGGCCGATCGATTCGATCTTCGTCCAGATATTCAGTTCAACACCCGAATCAATTCGGCGGTCTTTGATGAGTCTGCCAACGAATGGACCGTCACCACTTCAACTAACGAAATAATTGCGGCCTCCTTTTGCATCATGGCCACTGGCTGTTTGTCACTGCCAAACGCCCCCAAGATCAAGGGCATCGACGATTTCAAGGGTGCTATCTATCACACCGGTCAGTGGCCCCATGAGGGTGTCGACTTCACCGGCAAAAAGGTTGGCATCATCGGCACCGGGTCATCGGGCATTCAGGCCATTCCCATCATCGCCGAACAAGCCGAGCATCTGACCGTATTCCAACGCACCCCAAACTTCATGGTCCCCGCTCACAACGGCCCGCTCGACCCCGAGTTCGAACGTGATTGGAAGGCCAACTACGACGAATGGCGCCGCAAGGGTCGTGAGTCCTTCGGCGGATTTCCCTATCCCGCCGGCAATCGCTCGGCACTTGAGTTATCGCCCGAAGAACAACTCGTTGCCTATGAAGAGGCCTGGAAAGTCGGTGGCTTTCGTTTCCTCAGCACCTTTTATGACTTGATCATCAACGAACAGGCTAATGAAACAGCCGCTGAGTTCGTCAGATCGAAGATCGCCCAAATCGTCAAAGACCCCGAGACCGCTCGCAAGCTCATGCCGAGGGATTACCCCATAGGCACAAAGCGCCTCGCTCTCGATACCAACTATTTCCAGACTTACAACCGTGACAACGTCACACTTGTTGATATCAAGACAAACCCAATCGATGCGATCACAAGCAACGGCATTCGCACCGACGAGGCCGACTACGAACTCGACGCAGTCCTTCGAGCTCGACGCCATCGTCTTCGCCACAGGCTTCGACGCCATGACAGGGGCTCTGTCAAAGATCGACATTCGAGGTAGAGCAAACGTGGCTCTAAAGGAAAAGTGGGAAGAGGGTCCTAAGGCTTACCTTGGTCTCGGCATTGCAGGGTTCCCAAACCTGTTCACAATTACAGGCCCAGGTAGTCCTTCAGTACTGAGCAATATGCCGGTGTCGATCGAACAACACGTCGATTGGATAACCGACTGTCTTATTTACTTACGTGATCGCAAAATCACGAGCATTGAAGCGACCACTGAAGCCGAAGAGGCCTGGGTGGCACATGTCAACGAGGTGGCGGGCTACACGCTGTTTCCCAAAGCCAATTCTTGGTATATCGGTGCAAACATTCCAGGCAAGCCCCGAGTGTTTATGCCTTACGTAGGTGGGGTTGGACCATATAGAGCGCGCTGCAATGAAATTGCCGCCAAAGAGTATGAAGGGTTTGCTCTTTCAAAATGAACAAACAAGCGGGTAAATCATCTCCACGTTTCATCGTTGTCGGTGCGGGAATGGCCGGCATTTTGAGCGCCATCAAGTTGAAAGAACGTGGGTTCAACGACTTCGTTGTCTATGAAAAGGCCGACCGGCTCGGTGGAACATGGCGTGAAAACACCTATCCGGGTGTGGCTTGTGATGTTCCGTCCCACCTTTACCGCTACTCATTTGCACCCAATCCAGAATGGAGTCACGTCTTTTCACCAGGAGACGAGATTCTCAATTACCTCGAAGATGTTGCAAAAAGTTTCGACGTGCTCGACTCAATTGAATTCGGAGCCGAGATCACCTCGTTGGAGTTTCGCTCCCAGCGCTGGCATCTGACGACGGCCGACGGCCGAAAAGATGAAGCCGACTACGTAATTGCAGCCACCGGCGTGTTGCACCATCCCTCATATCCCGACATCGAAGGCCTCGACACTTTCGAGGGAACCATGTTTCATACAGCTAGGTGGAACCACGACATTTCGCTCGAAGGAAAACGGGTTGGAATCATTGGAACCGGCTCAACTGCTGTTCAAGTTGTATCGGCAATCGTTGACCAAGTCGGAGAGTTGAACCTTTTCCAGCGCACCCCCCAGTGGGTACTTCCGATGGACAACACTCTCATCGACGAAGCCGACAAAGAACGCTATAGAGCCGACCCCACAACTATGGCTGAAGTCAAAGCCTCACTGGCCCAGTCATTTGAAAATAATTTTGCCAGTGCTGTCGTTGACAAAAACTCGCCGACCTTGGTGATGTTGGAACAAACCTGTCGTGCCAACATCGAAAACAATGTTTCCGACCCAGATCTTCGAGCCAAGCTCACACCCGAATACAGAGCTGCATGCAAGCGGCTCATCATTTCTGGTGATTTCTATCAAAAGATTCAAAGACCAAATGCCAACTTGATCACTGAAGGCATTAAGGCAATCGAGCCAGGTGGGGTGCGCACCAAGGACGGCAAACTGCATGAACTCGACGTATTGGTACTGGCAACCGGATTTCGAGTCGATCGATTCATGAGACCAATAAAAGTCACCGGTCGTGATGGGGTGAAGCTGAACGATGTCTGGGCCAAGCATCCATCTGCCTATCTCGCTATTTCAATTCCGGAGTTTCCAAACCTTTTCATGCTCAACGGACCAAACGGTCCTGTTGGAAACTTCTCACTGATTGACGTTGCCGAGTTGCAGTTCAACTACATCATGCAACTTGTCGATGCAGCACAAAGTTCTGGCGCCAAGGAGATATGCGCCACACAAGGGGCTGCTGAAAAGTTTGAGGTTGATCGAACCGAAGCGGCGCAGAACACCGTGTGGGTAACAGGCTGTCGCAGTTGGTATCTCGACGAACGCGGAGTTCCTGCCGCTTGGCCTTGGGGATTCGACCGGTTCCGATCAGAGATGGCGGCGCCAAAACTAAACGACTACGAACTGGTCTAATGCCCTTACCGGGTGGGGTTTTGCAATAGCTCCTTGAAGGGAGTGTCCTTGCCCGGACCAGGCTCTTTCGGAAGCCCCAGAACGCGCTCGCCAATGATATTGCGTTGCACCTGATCGGTTCCCCCATAAATAGGAGGCGCAGGTGAGAATAGCGTGATCTCTTGTATCTCACCTCTGGTCATCGAATCGGGACCCATCACGGTGGCATGCGCCCCAAGAATGCGACAACCCACTTCACGAGTAAGAGCAATAGTGGCGCTGTTACGAAGCTTGAAGAGATTTCCTTCGCCACCGGTAGCCGCGGACCCAGCCTTTGCCCGACCAAGGTGATAACCGGTTATCTCAACCAGCGAGTGCAAACGAGCCAAGTCTTGGCGGATCATTTGGTCGTCGATTACACCTCGCTCGCGGGCCAGTTCGATCAATTGACGCACACGGCCACGACCGGCTGCACCGGCACCGAGTCCAGCGCCTTCTGAACGATCACCTGCAAAATCACCGACCCTGCGATTGAGATGACCGGCAACCGTGCCCGGAATTGCAGCGCTATAGGCAGCCACACTTCCTCCACCTATACCTGCACGCTCAACCATCAATGTCGTATTGGTGACCTTCCAACCGTCGTTTAAATCGCCGATCATGTTGGCGTTGGGAACCCGGCCATTGTCTATAAAAACCTCATTGAACATCGCCCGCCCTGTCATTTCCCTCAGAGGACGAACCTCTACACCGGGCTGCAGCATGGGAAAGGCAAAGTAACTGAGCCCACGATGCTTGGGAAGATCAGGGTTGGAACGAGCAACCAAGATTCCGTAATCGGCATACTGCCCAGTCGATGTCCAGACCTTTTGGCCGTTGATTATCCACTCATCACCATCAAGCTCGGCTCGGGTCTGTAAGCCGGCAAGATCAGAACCCGCACCGGGCTCAGAAAAGAGTTGGCACCAACCGTGTTGGCCGTTCAGCACTTTTGGCACAAACTCGTTTATCAACTCAGGTGAGCCGTGAGCCAAAATAGTAGGAACCGCAAGCATCATTCCAATACCAGCAGGCTGACCGACGGCGCTGCGCTTGGCCAGTGTTGCGGCCAAAGTAGATGCCTGCTCACGTGACCAACCCCTGCCCCATGGCTCTGGCAAGGTCGGCGCAGACAGCCCGTCGTCGGCCAGACGCTGCCACCACTCGGCAACGGTAATTTCTGGGTCCCAATTTTGGTCAACCCAAGCCTCTATATCGGCTGTTGTGGCGTTTGCTGTCATCCCCATTTTGGGACCTCCCCGTTCGTTTCCAGCCATATTTGCATGACTATCTCAAAGAGAGGTAACCAGAGACTTAGAAATTGGGGTC
>CAYGGL010000020.1:0-25256 GCA_964349215.1 uncultured Acidimicrobiaceae bacterium
GCTATGACCAATCCCGAGTATCGAGCCTGAGAAGACAGTGCCTTGATCTCTTCGGCAATTCCGAGTTCGCTTCTTAGAGTTTCCCCAACACCATCAAGGGCCTGGGCGTGAGCCCCGCCTGTTTCTGCTCCCAGCCCCAAGGCCGCCACCGATAAGCGAACTCCAGGCAGTGGCCGGCGGGATTCCCAACGTTCTAGGGCCTCACCAAGCGCAACTCCACCTAATAAATCGTCTACGAGTCTTTGAAGGTCTTCTCTCAAGGGCCCCCTTGAGGATTGAAGACTCTCCTCCAACGCTTGACGAAGTGATGCTCCGCTTCGCATTGAACGAGCGACCGACTCAAGCATGACTGGAAGCCCTGTAGCACACATCTGGTCTACACGCTCACGCATCGCCCAAAGCAACGCCATTGGGGTGGCGATTACGACAACAGAAACGACTATCGCCATGCCAATACCGGCCAGTATCAAACTAACTAGTAACAAAAAGGACCCACCAAGCAGCCAGATAGACCACAACTTTTGAGCTTCTATCTCTAAACCGGCACGCCTTGTTGATAGCGCGAACCATGGAGGAACCTCCGGAATGATTCGCATATTGACCATTAGGTCATCGAGCGTCTGATAGCTAACGGTGACAGACGAAGTTATAAAGGAACGAACTAATCGCCTGCGAGCTACGTAACGGCGTGAGTACCTCATTGACTGCCACACCGTTACGATCACCATCATCGTCATTGCCGAAACCAACAACATCATGAAACCGACCCAAATGCGTTGGCACCATGTCCACGTCCAACTCTTTCGGGAGCTGCCACAAGACCGCCCTCGCCTGACAATCTACGGACATGGCACGGCTCATTATCAGAGGACCTCTCGCAAACCTCTGCTACTTCGACTACACGACGGGACCCATCAGATCGGCGCTCTACTTGAATCACGAGATCAAGGGCTGATGTCATTTGATCTCTTATCGCCGTCAGTGGAAGTGCCACTGCGCCCATAAGAACCATGGTTTCTATTCGCCTCAATGCATCGAGTGCTGCGTTGGCGTGACAGGTAGACAAGGAGCCTTCATGACCTGTGTTCATTGCCTGGAGCATGTCGAGTGCCTCTGGGCCTCGCACCTCACCCACCACGATTCGATCAGGTCGCATGCGCAAGGCATTTCGAACCAAGTCTCGAACTGTTACTTCGCCTGCTCCTTCGGTGTTTGCAGGACGGGCCTCAAGACGCACGACATGGGCCCCGGGTAGTGCAAGCTCGGCTGTGTCTTCAACCGTGATGACTCGTTGGCCATCGCTGATGCGTGAGGCTAAAGCGTTTAACAAGGTGGTCTTACCGGCGCCGGTTCCGCCTGAGACGATGATGTTGCATCTCGTTTCAACAGCCCAAGAGAGAAATTCTTCGACCTCGGGATGACAAAATTCGCTGAGTTGAATTTGTCGAGTTCCAAATCTGCGAATTGTCAGGCAGGGGCCGTCAATAGCAATCGGGGGAACTATTGCATTCACCCGAGAACCGTCAGGAAGACGAGCATCAACCAATGGCGAGGAACGATCGACTCGAAGCCCTAATGGCGCTACCACTCGTTCGATCAGTTGCTCGATAGAACCGCAGTCAAGTGGTTCGCCCAGGACAACTCTCTCTATTTGACCATGTCGTTCTATCCAAACCTGGTTAGGGCCGTTGACCATAATCTCTGTCACCGATGGATCTTCCAGCAAGTACTCAAGTCGACCTAGACCCTGGACTCGAGCCAATACGGCATCGACCATTTCGTTGAGTTCGCTTCCGCCAAGTAGGGGTGCTTCTTGGCGTGCACACCTCTCTACCTCTTGGCGCATAGAAAGCTCAGAGTCGGCTATTGAGTTTGAGTCAACCACAAGGCGATGAAGTCGCTCGGGGGTCAAAGTCGGGCTGGAGAAATTAAGCGACATGGCGCAACGCCCGTTCGAGACTCTTGGGAAAACGTGAGGAAAGAACACCCGCGTCTACCGCCCGTGCCACTACTGGGTCGATCATGATCTCTGCATGAACAGGAACCCCAAGCGCATCTTCTACATCGTCCCTGGTCAGCGAACGATCAAACTCATTTACCAAAACAACCCCAGTAGGTCTTAGGTCCATATTCATTGCCTTGCACAATGCGAGATAACAAGGACGTATGACCAACAAAGAACTCGAGGCACATGCTGCTATCGAAAGAGCAGTGCCTGAGGGTTCGGTTCCGCAATCGACAACCACAGGACGAGGATCGGCCGCAAGCAATGCCGACAACACCTCGCCTCTGGCATTAGTACCAGTTCGTGGAGTCTTGTGGTTTGTTCCTCCTGGTACCAGAACATGCAAGGCATCTGGGCCTGCAACCTCTAGACGCGAAAGCGCATCGGAAGGAACGTCTTCTCCCGCCAAGAGCCAATCGAAAATTCCCGGACCCTCGTGGCTTAGACCAAGAAGGGGCGATATATCTCCACTCAGATCAACGAGAAGTGCTCCGTTGCCTGAATGACGAGCGGCCAAAATACCGAGTGCTGTTGCAACAACAGTTGTTCCGCTTCCACCTTTTACCGACCAGCATGCAGTTACCACGAAAGATCACATTTCGACAGAACACCCATATGGGCGAGTTTCAATTCCAGGGGGAAGTGGAGAACTATGAAAGTAAATGAAATTATCTATAACGTCAAATCAAACCAGGGAAACGAGTCATTTCTCAACATCTAGGCTCAGTCTCGTGGAGGCAGCTTTTTTTGACTTGGACAAAACGGTTATTGCCCGTGCCTCGATCGTGGCATTTGCCCCCTCTTTGCGTCGTGCAGGCCTGTTGTCGCGTCGCATCGTGATCAGAGCACTAGCGGGTCAGCTCATCTATATGCACTTTGGGGCCAGTGAAAAAAGGCTTGCCAAGGTACGGAAAACCACCCTTACGTTGATACGTGGATGGGAACAATCGGAAGTGGCATCGATCGTTCGGGCCACTTTGGAAGACGTCATAGAGCCAATCATCTATGCAGAAGCACTCGATCTCATTCGAATGCACAGAGAACATGGGCGACTCGTTGTAATTGTGTCAGCTTCGCCAGAAGAGATCGTCTCGCCTTTGGCTGAATACCTTGGAGCAGATTTGGCAATAGCGACCAGAGCAAAGATAGATGCCCAAGGCCGTTATAGCGGAGAGCTCGATCACTATGCCTATGGCCCTGGAAAGGCTCAGTCCATAAGAGAGCTAGCCAAAGAGAGGGGCATCGAGCTGGAAAAAAGCTACGCCTATTCAGATTCGGCAAGTGATTTGCCAATGCTTGAATGCGTGGGAAGGCCAGTAGTTGTCAACCCTGATAGGGCGCTTCTTCAAGCAGCCAAACGACGAGGCTGGGAAATATCGCACTTTGTGCATCCGGTTCGTATGCGACTTCGCCCAATAAGCCCCAGAAGCGCAGCAATCACCACCGCCATATCAACTATAACTGTGGTGATTGCTGCAATAGTTATCTGGTGGTCCAGAAGAGCTACAAAGAGTCGCCAGACCAGTTGGTAGACCGACTAGGCGTCGCGGAGTTTCTTAGTTGCAACAGCTCCGAGAACGACCAGGACAGCGAGAATAAGAATCTTCTTCATGAGGAGAACCGTAGCGCCCTAGTACGAATTTTGCCAGAGCTGAGCGATTAAACCGCCAGGAGGTCGCGAGCTCCGGTGTCGCTCGATGGGTGACGAAGCTTGGACATCGCCCTTGCTTCGATCTGGCGAATGCGCTCACGAGTCAGATTGAAGTGCTCGCCTACCTCTTCGAGAGTCCTCGGCTCGCCACGATCGAGACCAAAGCGCAATTTGAGAATCTCGCGCTCACGTTCGTCTAGAGGAGCAAGCAGTCGTGCAATCTCTTCTGGAAGCAAGACTGTGGCTGCAACTTCAAATGGCGATTCGGCAGAACGATCTTCGACTACGTCACCAAGTTCTGCGTCTCCATCTTCACGAAGAGGCTCAGATAGCGACAATGGCTCAGCCGCAAATCGCAAAGCTTCTGTGACCTTGTCTTCTGGCATCTCAACTTCGATTGAAAGCTCTCGCAAAGTTGCAGGACGGCCATATTTCAGTTCGAGGCGAGCCCTGGCCTTTTGTAGACGAGCAAGCGTGTCGCCGGCATGAACAGGAAGGCGGATAGTACGACCGGTGTTGGCAATGCCTCGCGTAATAGCTTGGCGGATCCACCAAGTGGCATAGGTAGAGAACTTGAAGCCCTTGCGCCAGTCGAATTTTTCAACTGCATGCATTAGGCCCAGATTGCCTTCTTGAATGAGATCGAGCAGGGGAAGGCCAGATGCCTGGTACTTCTTGGCGATCGAAACCACCAAACGAAGGTTGGACTGAACGAATGTGCGCTCTGCATCTTCACCTGCTCTGACAATACGACGCAGCTCTCGCTTCTTGGCAGGAGTTAAAGACTTGCCTGCTGCTTCGGTCGCATTACGAGCTTCGACACCGGCTTCGATTGCCTGAGCAAGACGAACCTCATCGTCTTTAGTCAACAATGGGTACTGACCAATATCAGTTAGATAGAGACGAACAAGATCTTCCTCGTCCCGCTCAACACGCTCTTTTGCCATACTGCACCTTCCGTCCAAGATTGCTTCGGCAACGACCCATAGAAAATGTCTAAAGGTCGATGCTTACGATACCGATAAGGTCAAGCCCTTCCGCCAGAAAAGTTTGAAAACCACAAAATTGCTTTTCTGAAGGTCCCAGCAAGATCTCTAATTGCATCTCTAATTTCGCCAAATCTAAGCCCCCTACCTGCTCTAGTCACCCGAAGGTTTGGTTGACCATAGCGATTTTGAACTGAGGATCAAACTCATAACACGAATTATCGGACCGTCAGAAACCGGTGACGCCGAATCCAGATGTAGTTGGTAGGTACTGGCAAGACTGGGGATTATCGAGTCATAAAGCACCTCATACCTATCGCCAACTGGACTTTCCTTATCGAAAAGCTCTGCCGAGTAAACCTCGGGGCCACCCGCGAATGCCTGTCCCGCTGTTGGTATCAACCCCCTCAACAACTCAGCGTTCCAGGCATGGTAGCGAGCATGAATACCAAATGTCACATAGAAATGGCTTGGAAGTTCGGCGGGAAAATGACTGTGAGACCACTGTCCCAAAGTGTTGAAGAGCTGAATCTCAATGAGTTGGTACCACCTCACTCTTTGGATTAACCCCTCGAATGTGGAAAGGTCGCCGCCACCGGGCTTGAGTATCGCTTCGATATCCATCTCGATCAGCCGTTATATCGGTTTGTAATCGGGAGGCGACGGTCTTTTCCAAATGCCTTTGGTGTCACTCTTACCCCGGGCGGAGTTTGGCGCCGCTTGTATTCACTGATATCGACCAAACGAGTTACGCGATCTACCAAAACTGGATCAAAACCCGCCTTTTCAAGCTCAGATCTGGTCATGTCTCGTTCTACATATGCCTCAATAAGCGGGTCAAGAAGTTCGTAGGCGGGCAAACTCTGGTCATCACGCTGTTCTGGTCGCAGTTCTGCAGATGGTGGTTTGGAAAGCACGTTCTCGCTTATAAGTTCCGTATCGCTGAGACGATTGCGATAACGGCATAGCTCGTAAACGAGAGTCTTCGGAACGTCTTTGATGACGGCGAATCCACCAGCCGAATCGCCATATAGCGTTGAGTAGCCGACTGCCATTTCACTCTTATTTCCAGTGGTCAAAACCATCCAGCCATACTCATTGGATAATCCCATCAACAACACTGCCCGTATGCGGCTCTGAAGATTTTCTTCAGTCAGGCTTGGTCGGCGATCTTGAGAATCTAAGCCAAGCATTGTCAGTAGAGCCGCATGGGCAGGCTCAATTGGAATGGATTGCAGAGAGATACCTAAACCCGTTGCCAGATCTCGAGCATCATCTTTTGAACCGTCACTTGAGAATCTTGAGGGCATTGAAATGCCATGAACGTGTTCGGCTCCAAGAGCATCTACCGCTATAAGTGCCACAAGTGATGAGTCGATGCCACCCGACATCCCAATCACAACATCTGTAAATCCATTTTTAATTACATAGTCACGAGTGCCAACCACTAGTGCTTGATAAATCTCTTCGATTGGCTCAGGACAAGTTGCTACTTCAGCGACTGGTGACGCTGCACCATCTACCTCAACGTCAACTATTTGAAGGTGTTCAACAAACTGAGGAGAACGAGCGATCAAGGTTCCTTTCGAATCAAACACCATTGAAGCCCCGTCGAAGACCAGCTCATCTTGACCGCCGACTTGGTTGACATACACCAAGGAACACTCAGCCTCGAGTGATCGGCTCATCAGCATTTCTTCACGTTCTCCAACTCGACCCGCATAGAACGGCGAAGAGTTCAGGTTTACGATAAGACGAGCTCCATCGCCTGCCATCTGACGCACCGGCCCATCGGTACTCCAGATGTCTTCACATATTGAAACTCCCACCGAAGTCCCAGCGACATTGAATAGGGGAAGTGCTCCTTCTCCGGGTATGAAATAGCGTTTCTCATCGAACACCGCGTAGTTGGGCAATAGACGTTTTTGATACGTACCAACCACTTTGCCCTTTGCACACACTGCAGCAGCGTTGAATAGCGGCTCGGGGCCGTCCACATAGCCAACGACTATCGTGACCCCGAAGTTCTTTGTAGCCTCGGCAACTGCCTCAAGACAACGAAGATTGTCAGCGATAAATCCTGGTTTCAACAACAAATCTTCTGGGGGGTACCCGGTAATTGTGAGTTCTGGGAACACTGCAATATCACAACCACTGGCATCGGCTTGTTGAGTCATAGCAAGAATACGAGCGGAGTTTCCGTCGAGGTCGCCGACAACCGTATTGATTTGGCACAGGCCAACCTTTATAAAACTCACGTTATGAGCCTAGGGGAACTCAACCTGGTGGCAACGCCTGACAGACTAATGACATGTCGAGAAGCACCGGGCGCTTTGGGTCTCCACTCGACCAAGCTATTTCCCAATCGGCCAACCCCCCCAGCGTTGCAAGAGCCCTAGAGAGGCTTGGCGATACACGGCCCACCCTGAAAGACGAACTTCACGATGACTTGGCTTTTGGACAACGAGTTATCGCAGTCTGTGAGGCAAGCCGTTCACTGACCACTTTGTTGGTTTCTGATCCAACAGCTCTGGACGTTCTTTGTAATATCGAAAAAAGACCCGTTCTTCCTGAGGAGTCGGAACTTACCGAAGAGTCTTTGCGCCGCTGGAAAAACCTTGAATATTTGCGAATAGCAGGGCGTGATCTTACGGGTGTCGATGACCTTCCTGAGGTCACTGGAAATATCTCGGATCTTGCATGTGATGTGTTAGATGCAAGCCGACAACTTGTTCGAGCAGATGATCTGCTCGTTGTGGCAATGGGAAAACTCGGAGGCCATGAACTCAACTACGCAAGCGACATCGACGTCATTTTTCTAAGCAGTAATGACGGCGAGCGAAATAGAGACGAAGCGAATGCACGGGAAATAATGAGGATTGCAGGGCTGTGCTTTCGAGTCGATGCCAACCTGAGGCCAGAAGGACGAAGCGGGGCTTTAACTCGGACGCTGCTCTCTTACGAGCATTACTGGCAACAATGGGCTGAGCCCTGGGAATTCCAAGCCCTTTTAAAAGCTCGACCAGTGGCCGGACCTGAACAACTTGGCCGGGACTTTCTTAGCTCCCTTGAGACCAATTTATGGGAACGCCCATTTTCTGCCGATGAGTTGCGTTCGTTGCGTGTAATGAAAGCTCGCACTGAAAATGAGATAGCTAAATCAAAGCAGGCTTCCAGGGATATAAAACGTGGAGCAGGCGGCATTAGAGACATCGAGTTTTCAATACAGCTGCTTCAACTGGTTCATGGTCGCCATGATCGAGACCTACGATCGCCCAACACGCTTGAGGCAATCGCTGAACTCTCATCTGCGGCCTACATTGACCATCAAGATGCGTTCATTTTCGATAGCTGTTATCGCTTCTTACGAACAGTTGAACACCGAATCCAACTTGTCGACGAACAGCAACTTTATGCCGTTCCAAAAAATGATGATGAGCGAGATCAATTAGCCAGGGTCTTGGGTTTTAAATCCAACACCGAACAAAGTGCTCTCGAGGCTTTTGACGACGAGCTGGTGGCACGCCAAGCAGCTGTGCGCTCTGTTCATGAACGTCTTTATTTCCGGCCCCTACTCGAAGCCTTCTCGGGTGCACCCAGCGAGCTGAGTCGCGCTGTGGCCGAAGAACGCTTGACGGCATTTGGATTTCGAGACTCTGACCGTACCCGTGAAGCAGTCAAGGAACTCACGCGAGGGTTAACTCGTTCTTCGCGGCTCATGGATCAGTTCTTGCCTCTTTTGTTCGGCTGGCTCGCAGATAGTCCTGACCCTGACCGAGGCCTTCTTGGACTCAGAACAATTGCATCCGGCAGGCAGCGTACGACGGAGCTAGTCCGTTCTTTTCGTGAGTCTCCCGAATCAGCGCGAAGACTTTGTTTGATTCTGGGAACCAGCCGTCTGCTCGGCCGATTGCTTGAACAAAATCCCGATCTCATTGCAGAGTTGGCCGATAACGATCCTATGAAACCCAGCCCGCCTGGTGATCTGCTCAAGACAGTGCGCTCGGCTTTATCTTGGCGTGCGCCATCTCATCGCAATGTTGCTCTTAAGCGCAGCAACGAACGCGAACTGATTCGTATTGCAACTCGTGATCTGCTGAGCATAAGCGATCTACCAACCAGCGAGAGCACACTAAGCGGATTGGCCGAAGCAACATTGCAGGTGGCACTCGAAGTGGCAGAGCCAAAAATTCCCTTCTCGATCATTGCTATGGGCAGATTTGGAGGCGCAGAACTCTCATATGCAAGTGATCTCGACGTGTTGTTTGTCTACGAGGGTGACAAACCATCGGACTTGTTAGAAGCTGAGCGATTGGCAAGTTCAATTTTGAGATTCGTAAGTGGGAATACGCCGGCCGAACGACTCTGGACACTTGATCTCAACCTCAGGCCCGAGGGCCGCCAAGGTCCGATGGCAAGAAGTCTTGAGGGCTTTGAAAGCTACTTCGAACGTTGGGCAGTCGTCTGGGAAAGACAGGCAATGGCGCGAGCAAGACCGGTTGCCGGCGACGAAGATCTGAACCAACAGTTCATGTCATTTGTTGAACGCCATGTCTGGATTCCCGGCGTAACCGACGAGGACGTCCGCGAAATTCGTCGGATTAAAGCAAGAGTCGAACGTGAGCGTTTACCCAGCGGCGATGACCCTCAATTTCATCTGAAGCTCGGTCGAGGAGCATTGGTCGATATCGAGTTTTGCGTCCAACTTTTACAATTGCAGAATCGGGTCAAATCTCCTGGAACTATGGAGGCAATAGCGCAGTTGGCAAGTGCTAACAAGATCTCCCCTGAAGATGGCGAGGTACTGCGAGAGGCTTATCAACTCTGCGAACAGACGCGTAACCGCTCGTTTCTCATTAACGGTGTCCCCGATGACGCCCTCCCCCAAGGTGCACAACAACTCACAACATTGGCCAGGTCCCTCGATACAACGGCTTCTGATCTTCGAGAGAATTATCGCAAGGTAACTCGAAGGTCCAGAAAGGTCATAGAGCGCCTCTTTTACGGAAGAAATTAGAACCCATGCACGCCTTGGATATCTGTCGTCGTAGTTTGTTTGCCCTGGCTCTTTCGGCCTGGTTGATTGTAGGAATCGGGTTGATTGTTGGAATAGGTTCAGATCTTGCCGCTCAAGAAATTCCTCCTGGCTCTGAAACCACTACAACCCCCGTACCAACAACACCCACAACCCAACCAACGACATCAACGATTCCTGCAGAAACGACGACTACCCAATCTCCGCCAACGTCGCAAGAGGTTCCTCCAGCTCCGGAAACTTCCTTGCCAAAACGCCGAGAACCAGCTCCCACCACAAGACCGACGTTTGTTCCACCTTCGGGACAACCTGTTGCTCCCACGCAAAACCAACCATCAGGAAAGAGCGCTACCGACGCAGGTACTCGTTACCTTCCCTTGATGGTTTTTCTCTCACTCGCAGGATTTACCACCGCAATATTGATAATGGCTGTCCGCTTGTATCAAAGCCGCCCAGGCGAACCTAACTGATTAGCCTGTGCATCGGGCCTCGTTTCACCAGTAGTCGGGTAGGCCAATCTCGAAGGTTTGTGCGACCTGGCGGACGGCGTCTAGGTGGAGCGGGTCGGAAGGACTCAAGGGGGCGACAGTGATGTCGGTGCGGGTGGTTTTCCAGATGGCCCAACACGGTTCGGGGGCGAGGCGGGACGTGTAAGCGATTCCCAGGGCGTTTGGCATCCATTCACGCACCGCCAAGCCGACGGCTTGAGTGACGGGCCGACCAAGTCGGATGCCGCCAAGGCGGACCAGGCCGGCGTCGAGTCGGCCCGCCGGGTCGAGGCGCACTACTGCGGTCCGGACGAGGGGATGCTTGTCGAGCTGGACAAGACCTCGGGGTCTTCGACGTCGACGAATATGCCAGTGTCGAGCACTCGCACCGTTCCGACCTGCTGCGTATCAAGCCAATTGGCAATGGCGGTCACATCGTCGGGAGGCCAATCGACGTCTCCGTCGTCGATACCGTCGATCGACCGCAGTACCTCTTCGGCTTCCGGCGACGGCCGGAACCGGGCCATTGTCTCAAACAGACACCCGTGCAGCCGCGTGGCCGTGTAGCGAACGGCGGCACGCCCGTCGGGATCGTCGAAGCGGTTCGGGCCAGGTGTCGAAGGGTCGTCCGGCGGCAGGGGCAACCACGCCGGGACGGGATGGACCCGCATCGTGCCGGCGCCGGGGTAGGGCGCGCCGCCGTGATCGTGCAGGTCTGCCATTCAGCCTTCGAGGAACGCCCGCGCAGCTGCCAGCACCGGACCGATCGCGGGCTCGTCCTCGGCTCGGGCCAGCACCACGAGCGGCGCTTCGTCGCCGAGTTGGGGGTTGGCCGACCGCAAGAACCGCGCCGCGACGGCCGCCGAGTAGACCGGCTCGAGCGCTCGGACTACCCAGTACAGGCAATCGAGCCGGAGACTAACTGCGTGCTCTCGCGGCTCGAGTTGCTCGGCAGCCCAGCGCTTCACCTGGCGCGCATCTCTGGCACAACACATGAGCAAAAATTTCTGACTAAGGCGGCGGAACCGACAGGAAGGACGTGAGGCCGCTCGGAGAGATTCGAAACTCTGAGCTCTTGACCCTCGGTTTAAAGATCGTAATAAAGCATGAACTCCCAAGGATGTGGACGAAGTCGAATTGCATCAACTTCATTCTCACGCTTGTAAGAAACCCAAGCCTCAATCACGTCATCGGTGAAAACTCCACCTGCCTTCAAAAAGGCGTTATCTGATTCAAGAGCATCGAGTGCCTCTGGAAGAGAGCTTGGAACCTGGGGAACCTTAGCCAACTCTTCAGGTGGAAGATCATAAAGATCCTTGTCGACCGGAGCCGGAGGCTCGATGCGATTTTGAATTCCGTCAAGGCCGGCCATCATCATGGCAGCAAATGCGAGATATGGATTGCAGCTTGGATCAGGACAACGGAACTCAATTCGCTTCGCTTTGGGGCTCTTTGATGCAAGAGGAATTCGCACTGAGGCTGAGCGGTTGCGTTGGCTGTAAACCAGATTTACCGGCGCTTCGTAACCAGGCACCAATCGCTTGTAGCTGTTGGTCGTGGGAGCAGCGAAGGCAAGAACTGCAGGGGCATGCTTGAGAAGACCCCCTATGTACCAACGTGCAATATCAGAAAGCCCGGCATATCCCTTTTCGTCAAAGAACAGAGGCTCGCCGCCCTTCCACAACGATTGGTGACAGTGCATGCCCGAACCATTGTCCTGGAATAGCGGCTTGGGCATGAAAGTCGCTGACTTCCCAGCGGCCCAAGCAGTGTTCTTAACAATGTATTTAAACAACATGAGGCGATCGGCTTGGTTCAACAAGGTGCTGAACTTCATGCCGATTTCTGATTGTCCACCAGTAGCAACCTCATGATGATGAAGCTCACACTCAAGGCCGACATGGGCCATATTGAGTGCCATCTCCGAACGAAGATCTGCGTAGTGGTCCATTGGCGGAACAGGAAAATATCCCTGCTTTGAACGAGGCTTGAAACCAAGGTTTGGGCCCTCGTCACGTCCCGTGTTCCAAGTTCCCTCAATTGAGTCCACTTGGTAAAAGGACGAGTTTGTGTTCTGGCCGAAACGCACATCATCGAATATGAAGAACTCGGCCTCAGGACCAAAGAAGCAAGTATCAGCAATACCGGTAGAAGCAAGGTACTGCTCTGCCTTTAACGCGATGTAGCGAGGATCTCGCGAGTAATGCTCACCCGTGACTGGGTCATGAACGTAACAGTTGATGATAAGCGTCTTGTGTTGGCGAAATGGGTCTATGACAGCAGTATCAGGATCAGGAAAGAGCACCATGTCGGACTCTTGGATCTCTTGGAAACCTCTGATTGATGAACCGTCGAATGCAAAACCCTCGGCCATCGAATCTTCGTCTATGCGATAGGCGGGCACAGTGAAGTGCTGCATGAGCCCAGGTAGATCGCAGAAACGAAAATCGATGAACTCGATCCCCTCGCTCTTAACCATGCTCACTACTTCCGCGGCAGTCCGTTCCTGCACCGTTCCTCCTTAAGAACCCTTTGTGAATGGGTGATGTGACACTACGTTCCGAAGCTTGCCTCTGGCACCCACAGTGCGCAACTTAAGACATAACTATTTTTGTTAACAGTTGATTACATGGACCAAAACGTGGGGTTGTCATCTAGATCATGAGATGATGGAAAGATTCTCGAGGCTCGGAGGATTTGTGGAAAGACAACAAGATTATGTGTTGCGAACCGTCGAAGAACGGGGCGTACGTTTTATTCAGCTTTGGTTCACTGACGTCCTGGGAACTCCCAAGGCAGTCAGCATCACGCCGGCCGAGCTCGAAAATGCTTTAGAAGAAGGGATGACCTTTGATGGCTCGGCCATTGACGGGTTCAGTCGGGTGCAAGAAAGTGACATGCTCGCCAAGCCCGACCCCAAGACGTTCCAAATTCTGCCAACTGCAGAACATAACGGCCCTGTTGCCAGAGTCTTTTGCGACATAGTCAATCTCGATAACACTGCATTCGCCGGTGACCCTCGCAATGTGTTGAGACGTTCGCTTGAGCGTGCAAGGGAACAAGGATTTACTTTTTATGCCGCCCCGGAAGTCGAGTACTTCTATTTTGCTGACGACGACCCAACCGAGGCACCGAAGCTGTTAGATCGTGGTTCTTACTTCGAGCTGACTGTCTCTGATCTTGGGAGCGACTTAAGAAAACAGACGGTTCTTACCCTTGAAGAAATGGGCGTTCCTGTCGAGTACTCATTGCACGAAGACAGTCCGAGCCAGCACGAAATCGATCTTCGCCATACTGATGCGCTCACAATGGCCGATACCGTCATGACACTTCGCCTCTTGGCCAAGGAGATCGCACAAGATCACGGAGTATTTGCAAGCTTCATGCCAAAACCCATTGCGGGCGTTCAAGGCTCGGGTATGCATACTCATTTCTCACTCTTCGAGGGTGACACAAATGCGTTTTATGACCCCGATGACGAGCACGGCTTGTCACAGGTCGCCAAAGGTTTCATTGCCGGCCTATTGCGCCATGCACCTGAAATAACGGCTGTTACCAACCAATGGGTTAATTCATATAAACGGCTGGTGGTTGGTTATGAAGCGCCCGTCTACGTGGCATGGGCACGCAATAACCGCTCTGCAGTAATCAATGTTCCTCATGCAAAGCGCAACAAATCTGAGTCGACTCGAATCGAATACCGAGCGCTTGACCCGGCCTGTAATCCCTACCTTGCCTTCGCCGTCGTACTTGGCGCAGGGTTGAAGGGAATAGAGGAGGGCTACGAATTGGCTCCAGAGACACGGGCAAATCTTTATGAACTCACTCCTGAAGAACTCCTTGCCGAAAATATTGGTGCACTTCCAAGCAATCTGAATGAAGCGATTCTGGCGATGGAAAAGTCAGAGCTGGTAGCAGACACGCTTGGAGAACATGTCTTCGAATGGTTCATACGCAACAAGCGATCGGAATGGTCTGATTACAAAACTCAGGTGAGTCAATTCGAGCTCGATCGATATCTGCGCAGGCTTTAGGCGAGCCATGGAACCTTTGATGATTTTTCCGGACCCGCCTATTCCAGAAGTTATACAGGCACTCGATCTTGAGGGTTATCCCTGGAAGTCTGTGAGCAGTATCGAAGCAGCAACACGTCTCGAGCCAGATGACGGCTGGTCCGGCGCCCTGATCTGTGCAGACGAACACCCCGAAGCAGCCTTTGACCTTTGTCGCTCATTGCGCAAACGAGATATTCCGTTCGACCCTTTATTAGTTTTGATTAGTCCGTCACAACTTCCCGATCTTTCGATGCGTGATGACCTCTTCGATGACTTTTGTCTTACCCCTATTAGTCCTGCAGAACTGGGGTCAAGACTCAAACACCTCTTTTGGCGAACCGGCCGCGGAACGCGACCAGAGCTAATCGAATATGGCCCTCTCATGTTGAATCTTGAGACCTACCAGGCTGCAATCTCTGGTAAACCTCTCGATCTCACTTTTATGGAATACGAGTTGTTGAAGTTCCTCGCGTCGCATCCGGGCAAGGTGTTCACCCGCGAGACTCTGCTCAGCCGAGTATGGGGTTATGACTACTACGGCGGCGCGCGAACAGTCGACGTTCATGTACGTAGATTGAGGGCAAAGCTCAGTGAAGAACATGCCCCGCTAATTCAAACGGTTCGTTCAGTCGGATACCGCTTCGGAGAATCTCGCTGGAGCTACTAAGACCCCCTGCACTACCCACTCGCTTGGCGGCGGCGAAACTTCAGTTCTTTGACGATGTCGATGGTTACGTTTCGCTCAAACGGAAGTGCCTGATCACTGAGCTGGTCTTCGAGCCCCTCTGTCTTGTCTAGCAGGTCGTCGAGCACGCTCACGCCAACGCGTTCTCGTAGTCCTACCGAGACAGCGAATTCGAGAAAATGCCTGCGCGAGAACCCTCGCGTTTTTCCCAACATTGAAAGAGCAAAACTCTTGTCTCCGTATGGAACCGTCGAAGGCAAGTCATAAGCCGGCGATATATGCCACTCTCCATCTTGATCAGAAAGGATGGAAAGATTTTTTGCGTGCATATCTCCGTTACCTGTCAGCCATCCAAAACAAAGTTGTTGGTAAAGCGTACGAAGAGCTACCGATCGGGCAGCGCAGTGGTCGGCCAACCCACGCAACACTTGTTCAGCACTTAGGTTGTACTTGTCACCAGGCCAACGTCCGAGCACCTGGCAAGCATCCTCACAAGCAAGGGACAGCGTGGTCCCTGATGCTTCTGGTATCCGATCGAAGCGTTGGACCAACAGTCCGGCATTCCCATCTCTATCGTGGATCAATTCCATCTGCGCGGCTTTTACACGTGCACGCCTGGCGAGATTAAAGAAGAAGGCTTCATTCTCGACTACATATGGGTACTCGGGTGGATTGATCTTCAGCAAAAAACGTTTACCGGCGTGTCTGACAGGAACCGAAATCATCCTCGCAGAAACCTTGTCCTGAACGCCTGGCATTCCCACCCGATCTACCATCCCAGACTCGGCAAGAACGAGTGAGAAATTGACCTCTCCCCAATCTCTGTCAACACTGAGAACTGGCTCAGCTGGTGTCGGTTCAATCCCCGATGGAACCACCTGCACGTCACCAATTACATCGCGCCCTACAGCTAATAAAAGAGAGAGTTCATCATCAACCGAGGTCTTCACTGCCCTACGCAAACTTGATAGACGTCTACCTTCGGGCAAGAGTCCTGCGAAGAATGGGGGAACAGAACCTCCATGAGTCACCAAGGGCTCATCGGTGAGTACCAAGGTGGTAGCCACCGGCCGGCCCCCGCTACTCAGATAACTCTCCAGATAGGAAAACTTTATTCCACCCTCAACCCTGCTAAGACTCGCTGCCAACCGACCCGCTTTGTATACATCAGCCTTTTGGACTTTCGTGAAGCCGGCAAGTTCGAGGGTAGTTACGTTGTCTTCGATCACTCTGTATTCCGCGACTGTGTATTCCGTAACTGTGCCGACAGCTCGAGTCCGAGAGCGTCGAGGACATCAAGAAGCTTGTCTATTCGTACTGTCGACTTACCAGTCTCCAAAGCTCGAATAAATCGCGACGAACAACCTGCCAGCTCTGCCAAGTCTTCTTGAGTAAGCGACAGCGATTTTCTTCTTCTTCTCACCTGATTGGAGATCTCAGCAAGTCTTGGGTACTCAACCAAGGGAACTCCTATACTTTAGGCACGATCATTCCGTAAATATAAGAATAGCGGATTAGAGGACCTAAAAGTACTAAAATCGGAACAATCGTGCCGAAATATCTAGATGGGTCCGGATTAGTGGACCCTATCAACCTAAACCGGCAGGATCGTGCCGATTTGAATCTCAGGTGTTGAGGCCTATTAGTTCGCTATCTTCGTAACGATCGTCAGCATCGGTCTTAAGTAGCCAGCCCAACAGAGCTGCCATTGCGCCGCCGCTCATGAGAACCATGGGCGGGAAGACGACTAATAGGACCACGACGAGAATGATTGCTCCTAGCACCGCTTTAGTCTGCCTCATTTGAGCCGGGTTTGCCCACAAATGCCCATGATTCGATCTCAACTGCTGCTCCAAAGGGCAAAGCTGCCACCCCAATCGAAGACCTGGCCGGCTTGTGGTCACCAAAGCCTGCGATATATGCCTCGTTCATTTCTGCAAAATCGGCCATATCGCACAGGAAGACCGTGTTCTTAACAACATCCTTTAGTGATGCGCTTTGACTTTCGAGCAATGCCTTCAGGTTCTCTATAGCCGCGCTCATCTGTTGTTTTACGCCGCCTTCAACAAGTTTTCCATCAACAATGCCGAGTTGGCCCGAGACAATTAACCAATCGCCTGCACGCACAATCGGGGAATATGGTCCAACCGGTTTACTCATAAGTTCTCCTTTGAATTGATAAGGCTTTGAGATGTAGGCCAATTTGGCACTCGCCCATCTGCTATCCATGCAGCTGCTGCAACCGCTGCAAACACAGCATCAGAGCCCCCAACAGCACCACTACTCTCACCGATGATTGTGACGTCGATCTGTGGAGTATCTATTGCACGCAAAATTCCGAGTGAGCGAATCGTGAGGTCGTGAATGTTGCCTTGTGCATCAACAGCTATTCCTTCACTACGAACCCAACTAAGTGCCATGTGTGTCGCTCCTATGCAATAGGAACGAAGCACCACCTCATCGAGCGGGTCTCCACAGGCAATACTTACTCGCACCTTGCCATCGGCTTCGATACTTGCGGTCGCTGTTGCGCCTTGAGGCGAAGTAACCGTCACTGGCTGTTGATTGGACAGACCCGCCACCAATACCGACGCTTCGACCCAACCAGCGCCTCGAATGTCGATTGAAGTTGGTGGGCCTGCCACATCGAGTTCTTCGACTATCAGCTTGGGAGCAACTGATTTGATGGCATCAACTATTCCTGGAGTTCTGGCGACTCGGATGATTCCACTTCCATCAACTCTGACGCCTGCAGCTATTGGCGGGCGTTTAGGTCCGAGGCGGACGGTGTCTTCACGAGAGAGCACGACTCGAACAGGACGGTCGTATTGATCGGCTAGTTGACGAGCTACGCCAGGGGTAACGGAGTTGATCTTTGCTCCAAACGCACCGCCGTTTGCAAGCGGAGTTGCAGGTTCGCCCCCTGGCAAGCACCAAGAAGAGTCGGTTTCGAGATATCCAGGTTCAACCCACGTTGTGCAAAGTGTTAGGTCCCAGTCACCTTCAGGAAGCTCGATCGGGTAACGAAGATCAAGGGTGCTTCTTCGACCCTGGACCTTGCCCGCAAGCGCTCGGGCCTCTGCCAAGGTTTCGCCAACTGTCCATTTCCCATCGTTGTTCAAAACGGCAACCAACGCATCGGGGGGGCAAGTGTCTTCGGCAAAACCTCCCCGCCCAAGCGCAATGTCGGTCGAAACACGCTGCGGTGCTTTGCCCTCAAGCGTTGCTCTACGAGACGCTGCCTCAAGGTCTCTCTCTTTTGTAACAGGCTCATTGGCTGGAGAATGGACGAGATCCCAAGCCTCGATAATCGTTCTCCAGCCGGTGCAACGACAGAGATGGGCGCTAAGCGCCGATTCTGGAGATGCACTCGCATCGAGAGAACAAAGACGAGTGATGATTCCGGGAGTGCAAAACCCACATTGGCTCGCGCCGGTCGCAAGGAAAGCTTCTGCCCAGCTTTGTTGGTCTTGTGTAGGAATTCCATCGAGCGTGGTGACCTTACGCCCGGCAACACGACGCACCGGTGTTACGCACGAAACTCGCGGAACCCCGTCGACTAAAACCGTGCAACACCCACATTGACCTTGCGGACTGCATCCATCTTTGGGTGCCCAACACCCAAGTTGGCCCCGCAGGACGTCAAGAAGCGATGATCCATCGTCTTCGACCTCTACTTGTTTGTTATCAACCTCAAAGGTGATGGGTGTCTTCACCCTTGTCACGATAGGTTCAGGTTGTGAATACAACCGAACCGGCACCTTGCGAACTCGCTAACTGACAAAGGAGCTCATCGGCCATGAACTCATCGGCTATCTCATCGGACGGTCCCGTATTACTTGTCGGTACTCGTAAAGGGGTATTCATTGCCTTAGGCGATGACTCTCGCACCACTTGGGCGATCAGCGATCCGATGTTTCTGGGACACATCGCGAACCACGTCGTGCTCGACCCGCGAGATGGTAAACGAATGGTGCTGGGCGCAAGTACAGGACACCTCGGCCCTACTGTATTTTATTCCGATGACCTCGGTGCTACCTGGACAGAATCTACGCGCCCGCCAGCGTTCAGATCGGGTGAACCTCTCGAACGCAGTTTGAAATCGGTATTCTGGCTAACCCCTGGACATGTCAGTGAGCCCGGAGTTTGGTATGCAGGCGGCTCACCTCAAGGTTTGTTCGTGAGTCATGACGGCGGGGCAACCTGGGACCCGGTCGATGGTTGGAACGATCATAAGATGTGGGAAACCTGGGCCGAATGGCCTGATCAAAATACCCCTGATGGGTCAATGCTTCATTCCATCAACATCGACCCCCGAGACCCATCGCATATGTATATCGCCTTGTCCTCAGGCGGCGTGTTCGAAACTACCGACCAGGGACTCGACTGGAAGCCTGTGAACTCTGGATGTCAGGCCCTGTTTCATCCCGACCCCGATCCGGAGTTCGGCCATGACCCTCACTGTGTTCGACTTCATCCGCTGCAACCCGACAGGCTTTATCAGCAGAACGACTGCGGTATCTATCGCATGGATCGTGACGAAGGACGTTGGGTCCGCATTGGAGACAACATGCCAACTGAGATTGGGGACATTGGGTTTCCAATCGAGCTACATCCACGAGACCCCGATGTCGCATGGGTATTCCCTATGGACGGAACCGATGTATGGCCACGCACAAGTCCCGACGGCCGCCCTGGTGTCTACATAACCCGCGACGCCGGTGAATCGTGGACCCGCTGCGATCAGGGTCTTCCCGAGCGTGCATGGTTCACCGTGAAGCGCCAAGCCATGACACTGGACGACCAACCAACGATCGGTGTCTATTTTGGGACGACCAGCGGAGAACTCTGGGCAAGTCTTGACGAGGGAACCACCTGGCAATGCATTGCCGCCCACCTTCCAGAGATCTATTCACTCGAATATGCCAATCCCCACGCAACAATTCGGTGAACGTAAGAATTCCAACACCTCTGCGTTCTTATACTGCACAGGCTGCGAACGTAGAAGCAAACGGTACAAATCTTGATGAAATACTGATCGACCTCGACCGTCAATACCCCGGCCTTCGGTTTCGGGTCGTTGATGAACAGGGAAGATTGCGCCAGCACATGCGCATATTCGTAAATGAAACAATCGTGCGCGATCTCTCGAGCAAAGTTACCGACAACGATGTGATCACCCTTATGCAAGCGCTCTCGGGCGGGTGAAGTAACGATAGGTCTGGCGATACTCGTCGGAGGTAGATTCAGATAGTGATGAAGCCTGAAGCCATGTCTGACGATCATGTATCTGACGAACTCGACTTACCCACCATCTCTCGACGCAGACTTTTGTTGGCCGGCACAGGAGCTCTCGCTATGGGGCTGGTCGCTTGTTCAACAAAATCCGACAAGAAAACCTCTGGCGAATCAAAGGATTCATCTACCTCAAGCCCCAACGGCAAGGGTCAGAAACTGGGTATCGGACAAATCTTTGACCCGCGTGTTCCAGTAGCGACTCCTCTTCGCTTGCCAATTGCTCTCATCGATGAAGAGGGGGTTCCTGCCAAAAATATCCCTGCGACAATCACGGCCCGCGTGGGACCAAAGGGTGAGGAACTTGGCCCAAGGATGGAGCTGACTCGCCGTGGCAAAGGCTTGGAGAGGGTCTATTACCCGTTTATTACGACGCTGGCCACTGCTGGAACTTGGCGGTTAGTTGTAGAGGCAAATGGGCAGAGCGTTGAATCTACCCTCACAGCTCTTGAGCCAGATGATATGCCCGGACGCGTCATCCAGCCCGGCGAAAAACTTCCTAACATTGCAACCCCAACAAATGCAGCCGCGCTGGGCGTGAAACCCATTTGTACAGCGGACCCGCCTTGTCCACTTCATGGGATAAGCCTCGATGCGGCGATGGGGCTTGGAAAACCGATCGCTTTACTGGTCTCAACCCCTGCCTATTGCCAAACCTTGATTTGCGGGCCGGTTCTGGACCTATTTCTAGAACAGCGCAAGACATTTGGCGAGTCAATAACGATGATTCACATCGAGGTCTATTCCGACGATACTGCCAAGAAATCTACAGACACTGTCGAGGCTCTTGGCCTCACATTCGAGCCTTCTCTTTTTCTCGCAGCTCCTGATGGGACGCTGAGCGAACGACTCGACTACATCTTCGACTCCACCGAACTAAGTGAAAGTCTCTCGCGCCTTACCCCTTAGGCTATTCAGCGGGACTGCTCAACTCCACAGGCCTGCGATGGGACAAGCGATGATGTCATCATCGATTTTGAACGTATCGGGACCAGTATGGAAAACAATACCCACAATGAAATCCTTGCCGATGGAGTCGCGCAACCATCGAAGATGGCGCGCATCGTCATATGAAGGTGCCGACTTCGACTTTATTTCTATTGCCACGAGACGTCGCGCACCGATCTCAATTACTAGATCAATCTCATGGCGACCCTGCGATGTGCGTAAATGATGCAGCCGTGGAGTTGGAGTCATCAGCGCTAGCTCAGCCCTGATCTGCGCGACCACAAATGATTCAACTACCCGACCAAGAAGATCTCCATCTCCCAACACTTCATCTATACCAATACCCAGCACGCCCACGAAAAGTCCCGGATCTACCAGATACCTCTTCGGCGCCAGCGAAAGCCGCTTAAGTCGATTCGAGGTCCATGCCGGAATATTGTCGGTGATCAACAAGTTCTGGAGCATCCGGTCATAAGCGCGTGCAGTCTCCTTGCTGATCTGCGCCGCCTGAAACAGGGTCACATCATCGACGATCCCAGCGCTGTTCAATGTGAGTGCTTGAAGGTAACGACGCAGTCTCACAGGGTCTCTCCCTGCCTCGATCTCAGTCGCGTCGCGTGTCACTAGCTGATCGACATAAGAACTTAGCCAACGAGATCTACCCTGAGAATTAAGCTCTAGTGCCGGCTCTGGAAAACCGCTACGCAGTGCCCGTTCCACGTAGTCTCCAAGATCTAAGTTCGAATGAATTGGCGGAACATCTCCTGTTAGGGCTGCCCTTAGCCAAGCCGGCTGCGCGGCACGACCCTCGATCTCTCGTTCGATCAAGCCATGCATAGATAGGCGGACCAATCGGCCCGTCCCTGGCCACGTCGGAGAATCAAGATCTCCCCTAACTGACCCGGTCACCAGAAACCGCCCGCGCTTGGGATCTCCGTCGACCAATATTTTGATAGTTGCCAGTGTCTCAGGAACTATCTGCCACTCGTCTACAAGAATCGGCTCTTGGCGGCTCTCCAGACCAACCCGAGGATCGGCTTTAAACGCCATCGCCTCTTTATTCTCTGACAGGCGTACTACCGAACGAGCCAAACGTGCCGCAGTAGTGGTCTTGCCAATGGCGCGAGGGCCAGTGAGCAATACCGCTGGATGATTAGCCAACATCTCGGCAAGCAGCTCGTCAGCACTACGGGCGATATATCCGGACATGTATCTAGACTAGTCTTTTTGCGCGTGGTTCACTAGTCTTTTTGCGCGGGGTTCACTAGTCTTTTTGCGCGGACTAACACGCCGGTGGAGTGAAGAAGACTCCTAAATTAGGAGAATGAGTTGCCGCAACCGCAAGTGCGTTGTGCGTTGGGATTGTTGATCGAGAACCCAGTCTCTTGAAGTCCGTCTTTGTACTCAAGAGTTGCACCTGTCAAAAGTTGCGCACTTGAGGGATCTACAACGACACGAACGCCATCGAACTCTTGAGTAAGGTCCTCGCCAGATGTATCACCGTCGAAGAACATTTCATAACTGAAACCTGAGCATCCGCCCGGACGAACCGCTACTCGTAGCGCCAGGGAAGTATCTCCTTCAGCTTCCAGAAGCTCTTTTACCTTTGATGCAGCAGATTCGGTGATGGTGATCATGGGTTGCTCCATTTCATCGCTATTTTTAATCGCTATTTACAGACCTACGTTCAAGTGTAGCGAACCCAGCTGTATCCACACCATGTGCGGGTAGAATCCTCATCATGGCTGAGTCCGTCAACTCCTCTCTAAATAACGAGGACATCCTCGCCGTTCTCCGAGGGGTAATCGATCCAGAACTCGGTAGCGACATCGTCGATCTGGGTATGGTACGAACAGCGACTGTGGACGATAAAGGACTCGTCTCGATAACGATTGCCCTCACTACGGCTGGGTGCCCTCTAAAGGCCCAAATCAAAAAGGATGTTGAGTCTCGCCTTCGATCACAGCCAGGTGTGACCAAAATTGACATCTCTTGGGATGAAATGACTTCGGAAGAGAAAACGGCCTGCATGGCAAAGGCTCGCTGGAACGCTCGGGGGACCATGTCAACCACCATTGGTGCAACCACAAAAGTTGTTGCCATAGCCTCGGGAAAGGGTGGCGTTGGAAAGTCATCACTAACCGTCAATCTTGCAGTTGCGCTTGCTGAACGCGGAATGACCATTGGCGTACTGGACGCCGACATTGGCGGCTTCTCAATACCGCGCATGCTCAATATGGTTGGTCAACTCGAAGCTGCTGAAGACCAAGATGGGAAGCGCCGGATCGTTCCTCATCGAAAGTCCATTGGTGCCGGCGTACTAGAAGTCGTCTCAATGGGTTTTCTCGTAGAGAACGAAGACTCTGCACTTTTGTGGAGAGGCCAGATGTTGAATCGGGCTGTCCAGCACTTTCTCGAAGATGTCCAGTGGGCCGAACTCGATTACCTGTTCATCGACCTTCCGCCTGGCACCGGCGATATCCAAATGGGCATCGCGCGCATCCTTCCCCAAACCGAAATGATCATCATCACTACACCGCCTGTCGGTGCACAAATGATCGCAGCTCGAGCCGGCGACCTTGCCCGAAAGACTTACCTGCGCGTAGCTGGTGTTATCGAAAACATGTCAGCGTTCATCTGCGAACATGGGACAAGTTATGCCCTATTCGGAACAGGTGGCGGTGAGGCCTTATCAAGGGAACTGGGAGTTCCTCTTCTTGGGCAAGTCCCGTTAGATGCCTCAGTTGCGGCAGCTGGCGATTCAGGCTTACCGGCTGTGCTTGGTTCAGGACCCGCCGCCGATGCGTACAAAGCAATCGCCGAGCGCATCGTTACCGAGGCCATTCCTCCAATTGAACTTGCGAGTTGCACGGCACATCTTCTGGAGCATTTAGAAGAAGCCCTTGGCCCCGTGCCCTCACGTGATAGCGCTACCGGTTAAAGGGTCAAAAACAATGGTTGACAGGCATGACAAATACCTAATCCGAACCTGATAGTTCGGCACTTGATTTGCTGGGGGGTTTCGCTCCGGAAGGGTACTCCCCTTCGATGCATCCCTCTCCATAAGAGACCCCCAGGATCCGCAACAGGGTGACCCCTTGATTTAGGTGGTCATAGGACTCGACATGTACTACTACGGAACCATCCTCCTTTTCGGCTTCAGCCCACTTGAATACTTCGTTTGCATCTTGAGCATTGGTGAGCCGCCAGGTGGCGATAGCATTCCGATCTCTCGAGATTATCTCCACCCGATAGGTTGGCTTGTTAACCTCTGCAGTTGCATCCCGCGGGTCAATAGGTACGATATCCATCAGCGATTTTACCGTTACTCATTCCGAGTAATTAGTGTCATTTCTAAATCGCCTTACATACGTAATTATGGTGAGATCCCACTGAAGAGGCCAGCCCTTCATGCGTAAAGCGAAAGGTTGAGGACATAGCCCACCAGCCAATTCCCCTCCCGCCGTTGCTGCCAGGCTGAGGAGTGTAGAGGGTTACTTCCGTGCCGTTTACGGGCACCCACTGGCCATACTCTGACCGAGTTCGCTCAAACCAAGCTATTAAACTGGTGCCGCAATCAATAAGGGGATCATATTGAAGACGACCTTGAAATTGTATGTAACTTTCAAACAAACTGTCGGTGAACGTTTCCAGCGGTTCGTTGCATTAACCGCGTGCTTTGGCAACCAGATCTTCTATTTGTTCAGGAGTCAGTTCCCCACTCGCCCTCGCCACTACCTTTCCATCTGCATCCACAGCGACGAAGAATGGAAACGCAGATAGCCCATAAGCCCTTGCGGTTGTTGATTCCGAATCGTCGGCAAGAACAGGTAAGGGCCAGTTCTCTCCCTCAAGCCACTTAGATGGCGGATAATTAGGGCGCTCCTGGAAGGTGGTAGTAGATACTGAAATTAGCTCCACTCCTTCGGGAGATCCCTTCTCCTTGATCCAATCTCTAACAAGTGGCACCTCTTTTTGGCAATGCGGGCACCAATGCGCCAAGAACAACAAGATTTTTGGCTTTCCGTCTCGTTTGATGAGCACTGAGTCGCCATCGAAAGATGATCCCGTTATCTCTGGGATAAGAAGGCCAACAGCACCATCGCTC
>CAYGGL010000021.1:0-24001 GCA_964349215.1 uncultured Acidimicrobiaceae bacterium
AAAAACGGCCTTCAGGCACATAGAAGGGCTTACGTGTATCACGAATAGTCGAAATAATGTCTTCTAGCTTGCCAACGCTGATCTTTCCACCGAATCCTTTGCCGGCAGGTGGCCATAGGAATGCAAGTGCGGCGCCGCCGAATCCAGATATTCCAAGGCCCATGCCCAGAATCATCGATACGTTCAGGAAGTGACGACGATTAACTCCATAAGTTTCTTCGTCAGGTGGAACGAATTTCGCCAGCGGAGCCTCTTGAGGTTTCGCTAGTTCAAAACTTGGCCCACCATGACCCTCTAGGCGCTCGAACTGCTTTCCTGTTAGAGGCTCACCGCCAAGAAATGCGCTTGCTCCGCGATCACGCTTTTTGGTCTCACGGCTCAGTGCAGTACTGGTATCAGTTCTCTTGGTGGTCGTGAACAAAACAAGTGCCCCAAGAGCCACCAGTGCCGATATTGCGATAATGAGAATGCTCGATGCCTCCACCTTTTAACTCCTACAGCTCGAAGAAGATGCCGTCATTCCAAGGAAAGACGAAGTTGAAGCCCGGTCCACGGAAGAACGAGCCGATTATGACCAAGACGGCCCAGAACATAAGGAAGATCGTAAACAACGAAATAGAGAACTTCCTGTCTTCGGGCTTATTGCTGGGATTGCGATCTGTATAAGGGGCCAAAATCAAGGCAAAGAGGCCCATTCCGGGAATCGTTACTCCCGCCACCATGGGATGGAACATGGTTAGAAGTTCCTGAAGACCAAGAAAGTACCAAGGCGCCTTGGAAGGATTTGGCGTCAAGTTGTAGTTGGCCAAAATCAACAAAGGCGCATTGACGAAAGCTGAGAAGATCAAGAGGAAGGCAGTCACTGCAAGGGCCGCCACAAACTCAGCAACCAAAAGATGAGGCCAAGTGTGGACCTTGTCGGTTGGGGTCGCTTTGACGTCTTGGATTGACCCCGCCTTGACCACGGTAAGCAGTCTTTGGGTATGACCCTCGGGACCTGTCGCCAATGGCGGAGCTACAGGTGCTGTAGCAACTGCAACAGCACCAGCTGCTACAGATTCTTGAGTAGGCGTCCCAGCCGTTGCCGTCCCAGCCGTTGCCGTCTCACCACCTGCCGGCGCGCCATCACCACCAGCCGCTTTGGCAGCAGCCTTTGCCCGGGCAGCTTCTGCTCGTGCTTTGAGATGTTCAGGAATTTCAGCCATAAAGAACTCGTTTCTACTCTCAGGCGAGCGGGCTATAGAGGCCCGGAGATGCCGCCGTCCTTACGGACTCGCCAGAAATGGATGGCCATAAAGATCACGATCACGAATGGGAACATCAACACATGCAACACATACCAACGCAACAAGGTGTCAGAGCCAATTTCTTTTCCACCGAGCAGCACGTAGCGAACTTGATCACCGAATACCGGCGTGTAGCCCATCATGTTGGTACCAACCGTTACCGCCCAAAGCGCCAACTGATCCCAAGGCAATAAATATCCGGTGAACGAAAGCAAAAGAGTCAGGTTCAACAAGATGATGCCGATCACCCAGTTGAACTCACGAGGTGGCTTGTAAGCACCGTGATAGAACACGCGTGCCATATGCAAGAACACCGCAATGACCATTAGGTGAGCGGCCCACCGATGCATATTTCGTACCAACAAACCGAATGCGACAGCCGTGTGAAGCGTGTAAATGTCATTCCACGCAGCAGCTGCCGTCGGACGGTAAAAGAACATGAGAAATATGCCGGTAACGGTCAGCAGAATGAACAGGAAGAAGCTCAAGCCACCCAAACAGAGGGTGTAGCTGACCTTGACTGCATGGCGCTTTACCTTCACCGGATGAAGGTGATAGAGCACCGAGTTCATAATTACGTACGACCGGTTACGAGGACTGTCTGTATAGCCCTTACGAAAAATTGAACCCGGACGAAAAATAGAACTCCAAGCCTGTGAGCCTTGGACGCTTTCGAACATCTTGCTCATCGCTCCGGCTATGCCCGGTTTATTCTCAAGAGTCTTTGCCATGTGTCCTTCCGAATTTTCCTTGTTCGCCGGCTATCGGTCTACTAGAACCGCATGCCGTAGGCGTAACCGTGGCTGCTATCACGTTGGTGCTGATCGCCATCACGAGCTGATACACCGGCCTTACCCATGATGATCACACCGGTAGGGCATCGATCAACACAGAGACTGCATCTAGTACATACATCTTCATCAACTACAAAAATCACATGATCGTCTGGGTCAATACCTGGTTCGCTTGTGTTGGTAGCCTCAACAATTGCCTCGGTAGAAAGCATGTGAATGCACTTCCACGGACAAATGTCGACACAACCCTCGCACATGATGCACTCAGCTTGATCGATGTGAAGAAACTGCTTTGGCTTTACTGAGCCGGCAAGGGCTGCGGGATCTATTTCCTGAAGAACATAGTCTCCGGGGAAAGAGGGCATCGGTGGGTTTGCGTCGGTCTTTGCCATAAGTATCAAGCCTTCTTCAGAGGACGACCATAGGCTGACAACTCTTCTTTGGGCTTGGACTGACCACGTTTTTGCCAGATAACAAAAATCGCTCCATGGCCTACCAAAAACACCCCATATATACCGGATACAGCGATGTCTCTCACTACTCGCCAATTCAGTGAGAACGGCAACTTATCGAAAATATTCCCCGGCCCGAGAAGAAGTTTGTCTGGGCGCCAACCGAGTTCGCTATCAGCCCAGGTTAGGAATTGGTGGGGCACAACGCCGTAGACCCAAAAGATCAAGAAAAATGCAAAGGCCGCCGCAACCATTGCTTCTCCCCAAGTGAGAGGGATGCCGGGCTCGCGCTTTACGCCAACGAGAACAATTACCCCTACACAAACAAATGTCACAGCAAGAGACGCCAGGAATGCAACCATTTCGCTTTTAATCCTCCTCCTGATGACGCTCGTGAAACTTCTCACATTGTAGGTGCGCAGGAAGCTACCTACAGGATTAGGTCTATCACGTGCCTCGCCTGGCTACACATCCGGGCCGGTTAATGTGGTGTTCAGGAACTCGCAAAATGAGCCGACTTGGCCATTAAGTACTGCAAGAACCTAAGGTGAATAGGAATATACAGATAGGTCGGGAGGCCAGTAGATGAGCGAAATTCCAGAGCACCTCCTCCGCCGTTCAAAAGAACGACGTGCTGCCCTTAGTGGGGAAGGAGGCGACTCTTCGCCAAACCAAGGATCTGAAGGCACAGCCTCTGCGGCCGTTGCGCCAACACCTGCAGCATCTGCGGCGGTGCCTGCCGAGGCCGGCCCTGTTGATGTTGCGCCTACTCCTTTACCTCCGTATGTCGAAGCATCACTTCGGCGCCCTCGGATTCCTCGTTGGGCATTACCGGTTCTGGTTATATTGCCCGTATGGGGCTATATCTACGTCGGGGCTTTGAATCCGGCAGAAGAGACAGTTGTGTTAGAGACCGAGTTGGCTCTTGGACAACAGGTCTACCAGAAGTGTGCAAGCTGTCATGGAGCCAATGGAGAGGGCGGAGTCGGACGTCCCCTTGACGGTGGAGAAGTCCTAGCTACCTTTCCCAACCCAGCACAACACGTTGACTGGATTGCCAATGGTTCACCGGTAAAGGGAACTCCTTATGGTGACCCCAATCGACCCGGGGGACAACGCATTTCGCAAGGTGACGGTTTTGGCCCCATGCCTCCATTTGCCTCTCAGCTAAGCGCTGAAGAGATCAACGCAGTCGTCCGTTACGAACGTGAAGTCCTAAGTGGCGAAGGTGGAGGTGCCGCTGCCGGCGCTACAGCTGGGGCTTCTGGTGGCGGCCACTAATCAGTACCCTTGAGCACATGATCGCTCAAAGTGCACTCAGGTGACTGACAACCAATACGACGTTCTGGTAGTTGGTGGTGGGCCGGCTGGAGCTGCAAGCGCTTACTGGCTGGCAAAAGCCGGTCACCGCGTGATCATGGTTGAAAAGAAAAGTTTTCCGCGTGAGAAAACCTGTGGCGATGGGCTTACCCCCCGGGCAGTAAAACAACTTGTTGATATGGGCCTTGAAGATGAGCTGGCTCCCTATCACCGTTTCGAGGGTTTGCGAACCATTGCCCATGGGCGCACCATCGAAATGAAATGGCCTGATCATCCCGTGTATCCCTCGCATGGCTACGTTGTGCGCCGTCGTGACCTAGACCAGTTTGTCGCTGAGAATGCGGTAAAGGCAGGTGCCACATTGTGGCAATCAAGTGAGGCGCTTGAACCAATCATCGAATCAGGCAAGGTAGTTGGAGCGACGGTTTCGCGAAAAGACCTCGGAACCATTGAAGAAGTTCGAGCAACTTATGTTGTGGTTGCCGATGGATCTAACTCTCGCTTTGGTCGGGCAATAGGCGCTTCTCGCAATAAGACCTACCCCCAGGGCATGGCGATTCGTGGCTATTACGAAAGTCCGATGCATGACGACCCTTGGATCGAATCAGCCCTGGACGTCCGCGACCGAAACGGCAACGCCTTACCTGGCTATGGCTGGATATTCCCTCTCGGCGACGGAACCATCAATGTCGGTATCGGATTGCTATCGACTTTCCGAGATTGGAAGTCTGTAAACACATCACATCTCATGGATGAGTGGGCAGCTACCGCTCCTTCCTATTGGGGAATCTCACCTGAGACGAAAGTGTCAGAACCAACAGGGGGACGCCTTCCCATGGGGGGATCTGTCGGACCCAAAGCCGGGCCAAGCCATTTGATCGTCGGTGATGCCGCTGGGTCGGTCAATCCCTTCAACGGTGAGGGAATTGATTACGCCTACGAGACCGCACGCATGGCGGCAGACGTTCTCGACGAAGCTCTTCGCACTCGAAATGCGCTTGCTCTACAGCGCTATCCACAAATGCTCGAAGCCGAGTACGGGCTTTATTTCAAGGTGGCTCGGCTGTTTGTAAAACTGATCGGACATCCCGCGTTGATGAGAGAGATGACGCGGGTGGGAATGCATTCAACGCCTCTGATGGAATGGTTGTTGCGCATAATGGCCAACTTGTTGCGTCCTGATCAACTGGGACCCGCCGAAGTCGCCTACAAGATGGCAGCAGCCATCGTGCGCCGAGTCCCGGACAGAGCAATCAAGGCCTAAGCAAGTGCCAGTAGGTCAGAGAGCCTGACGCGCCCGGCCCGAAGGCTTCGGTTGGTCAATGTGGTTAGATCGCCTGTTGCTTGTGCTTTGATCAGGGTTGAGAAGTTGTATGGGCGCCCAGGTATTTCGAGGTCATCGAGATTGTCATCAATCACTTGAATAAAGACTCCCGTTGTGGGGCCACCCTTGTGAAGTTGACCGGTTGAGTGCAAGAACCTCGGACCGATACCAAGTGTGGTCGCAACCTTGTAACGATCACGCAACGCCAACCTTGCTCTTTGTAGCTCATCCATAAGCTGCTGATCGTAAGGATCTACAAACGCCTGGATAGCTATGTAGTCGCCCGCACTTAAAACATCTAAGAGCGTTGCAAGCGAAATCTCATTGACCGCCGACGTTATTGCTCCTTCCAAAACCTCGCTCGTCGCGGCCTTGGCCGAAGTAACATCTGGTTGGTCAAAAGGGTTCAACTCAAGAAGAGCGCCCGCCAAAGCAGTTGCCTGTTCCCAAAGAAAAACGTGACCGCCAATATCAAAAGCATCACTGTGGCTGAACTCGATAACTGGATGCCCGGCTTTTGAAAGAGCATCTAGATGTCGCGAATGTGGCCCTGAACCGATAGCCACAAATACGCGATCGTCGCCGTAAGCACTTGGATCTCCAAGTGGCTCGTCAACAATTGGAACGACCCCGACTCCATGTTTTCCGGTTGACTCGGCAACCAATTGTTCAATCCACAAACCGAAGCTCGAAATGTCATCGGGTAGAACCAAGGTCATCTTGTCGCGTCCGAGTCGCACGCCTGCAACCATTAATGAGGCCAGACGCACGGCAGGGTTGTCAGCAGTTGCCACCTCTGTCGAAGTGGCCTTGCCCATCTCCCTCGCACGGCTGAGGAGCTCTGATGAATCAACCCCAAGTAATGCAGCTGGAACGAGTCCAAATGCTGACAACGCCGAGTAGCGCCCCCCGATGTCGCCACGATTCTCAATGACTCGTCGGAACCCTCGCTTAGTAGCGAGTTTTGCAAGTTCAGTTTCAGGGTCGGAGATAACAACAAATCGCTTCGGGTCTTTGCCGGTTGCCTCCCAGAAATAATCAAGTTGGCTGGTTGTCTCAATGGTCGTTCCTGATTTGGATGCAACCACAAAGAGGCAGTCGTCTAAAGAGGCTCCGCTGCCTATGCGAGCGATTGCTCCCGGGTGTGTGGTGTCTAAAACGGTGAGGCCAGGCCGACCATCAGGTGAGGTAAACGATCGCCTCAGTACTTCTGGGAAAAGACTTGAGCCACCCATCCCCAACAAGACCACGCGACGCAAGCCATCGTTCCATATCTCGTCAGCCAGCTGATTGTAAGCACGGATATGAGGCGAATGGTCCTCTACGGCGACGGAAAGCCAACCCAATCGATCGGCCACCTCGGTAGGGTCATCTTGCCAAAGGGTAAAGTCCTGGTCCCACATGCGAGACACCGCCATGCAGTTGGCCAGCTCTGATATGGCTTGGTCGTGTGCTTCGCTGAGTTCGCAAAGCTGCTCGTTGGTAATAACCCTTGCGCTCATCTAGAGCCCTGCTTGTTAGAACCCTGCTTGTCAGCTACTTCGGCTGCTGCTGCTGAAGCAAGGTCGATGGTGCGCTCAATTTCGTCTTTTCCATGAGCCAGACTGGGAAACAAAACTTCATAGGGTCCGGGAGCCAAGGCAATGCCTCTATCAAGCATTGCCCGAAAGAAACTTCTGTAAAGTCCGTTCTCAGCCGCCACCTTGGCCTCGTCATAGTTGGTAGCCGGTGTGTCACCAAAATGTAGACCAATCAGTGGTCCAACTTGAGGGACGTGAATTGGGAGTCCGGCTTCGCTGATTACCGTCGTAAGCCCCGCTGCCAACTCGATTGCCCTTCCCTCGAGCATCTTGAAGGCCGAGTCGTCGAGTTCATCTAACACAGCCAGACCTGCGGCAGTCGCTAATGGATTACCCGACAAGGTGCCCGCCTGATAGACCGGGCCACTTGGTGCCAGATGACTCATCACAGCTTCGGTGCCTCCGAAAGCACCGACGGGAAGTCCCCCGCCCATGACTTTTCCAAAACACCACAAGTCGGGCTGAACACCAAAGATCTCACCACAACCACCTAGGCCAAACCTGAACCCTGTGATCACTTCATCAAAGGCCAGCAATGCACCCACGTGATCACAAGCTTTACGAAGCCCCTCTAAGAAGCCGGGCTTTGGGCCGACGAGGCCCATGTTGGCCGCAACCGGTTCGACGATGACCAGCGCAACCTCATCGTTTAACTCAGGCACCTCGTTGTAATCAACCACGATTGTGTCACCAACGGCGCCAGGGGTTACGCCGGCAGAATCAGCTTTGGCTTGTTCGGCAACGCTGCTACCAGCGGCCGCAAGTAGTGAATCGGAATGACCGTGATAACAACCTGCAAACTTGACGATCTTTGAACGCCCGGTCGCACCACGGGCAAGGCGAATTGCCGACATGGCGGCTTCGGTTCCACTTGATGTCAAGCGCACCATGTCGAGTCCTTGAACCGCCTCGACGATCTTTTCAGCCAAGAGAACTTCTCGCATCGTGGGAGCACCAAATGTCGTGCCATCTAGTGCAGCCGCTCGAATCGCTTCGATCACTCTTGGATGAGCATGACCAAGAATTGAAGCGCCATAACTTTGTACGTAATCGAGATACTTTCGGCCCTCTACATCCCAAACGTAAGCCCCTTCACCACGAGATACGAAATAGGGTGTTCCGCCTACAGATCCAAAGGCTCTTACGGGTGAATTTACGCCTCCGGGAATTACCCGACACGCCCTATCGAACAACGACTTGTTGGTGTTCATGATCTGATCATGGCCGATATTCGGTCATCAGAACGTCTCGGCCACCTCACGGGCGAAATAAGTGAGAATCATGTCTGCGCCGGCTCGCTTGATCGAACCAAGATGTTCGAGCGCAACTGCCTCGCCATCTATGGCGCCCTGGGCGGCAGCAAACTTGACCATCGCGTACTCGCCAGAGACCTGATAGGCCGCTAGCGGCACGTCAACACTTGCTCGTACTTCTGCGATTACATCGAGGTAACCAAGTGCTGGTTTGACCATCACGATGTCAGCACCTTCCCCAACATCAAGCGCAACCTCGACAAGAGACTCTCTGATATTGCGGGGGTCTTGCTGGTAGCTCTTGCGATCTCCACCATCGCTGATGCTCACATCAACAGCGTCACGAAATGGCCCATAAAGAGCCGAGGCATATTTGGCTGCATAGGCCAAGATCGCAACCTGGTCATGGCCTGCACTATCGAGAGCCGCGCGAATGGCGGCGACCTGGCCGTCCATCATCCCGCTAGGGGCGACAATGGCCGCACCAGCTTGAGCCTGAGCTATCGCTACTTGTGCGTAGCGTTCGAGCGTCGCGTCGTTATCTACGGTGCCGTCACTGCGCAAAATGCCGCAGTGACCATGGTCGGTGTACTCATCAAGACATAGGTCAGCCATCAAAACGAGATCGTCGCCCACTTCATCTCGCAGGTCTCTCAACGCCATCTGCATAATCGCGTCATCCGCCCATGCTCTGGTTCCTTGTGCATCTTTCTGGGCCGGGATACCGAACAAGATGACGCCAGGGATTCCAAGAGCGGCAAGTTCTGCAACCTCTTTTCTCAATGACTCTCGCGTATGTTGCACAACGCCGGGAAGGCTCGCGATCGGACGGGGCTCAGTTAGATCTTCTCGAACAAACAGTGGAGCAACAAGATCATCAATGCTTAGACGACTCTCGGCGACCAAACGACGAAGTGCGGGGGTACGACGCATTCGTCGCATACGGCGAGCGGGATAACTCATGGCTTCAAGCGTAGGGCCTCAAACATCTGGGCGGAACCTCAAATGAGAGAGCAGGGCTTGTATCAGGCCGTCGATGTTATGTTCGTCAGCTTCGATGTCGACGTTGAGTCCCTGTTCACGTGCTGCCTCACTGGTAATTGGTCCAATGCTGGCGATGCAACGGGGAAGAAAGTTTGAGCCGGCCGTTGCCACGAAATTCTTGACAGTAGATGCAGATGTAAAAGCAATCGCGTGGGCTTCACTGATCCCATTCAGTAATTCTGGAGACAAGGCAACTGGTTCGGTTCTGTAGGCCTCGACCACATCCACTTGCCAACCGGCTTCTCTTAGGCCCTTTGCCAACACCGGCCGTGCGTCCGCAGCTTGTGGCAACAAAATCTTTCCGCCGCCAGAAGGCACAGGAGGAAAGATTTCTAACAATGACTCAGCAATTGCCCGCTTGGGGATTAGGTCGGCTACGACACTGTGTCGCCCGAGAGCCGAAGCGGTGCCCGTGCCAATCACGGCAATGCTCGCTGAGCCGAGGTCACGAGCGTCGCGTAAGTGTGCCCAAAATCGATCGACTGCGTTTGTCGATGTGAAAACCACCCAGTCGTAAGACCCGACAGCCTTCGCCGACGCAGTGATAGCAGTGCCCCCATCAGATGGATCGACAATCGCAATGGTTGGGGCTTCTATGACTTCTGCGCCTAAAGCGGACAGTCGCTCGGCCATTGACGAGCTCTGCTCACGTGCTCTTGTGATAACGATGCGGCGACCGAACAACGGCCTTGACTCAAACCAATTCAAGTTCAGTCCTGCAACCTCGCCGATCACGATTACCGCCGGTGGTTCGAGATCAACCGAACCCAACTCGCCAAGGGTGGTACGAACCGTGTGCTGTTGGGAACGAGTGCCCCAACGGATCGCAGCAACTGGGGTACTCGTTGGACGCCCACCTGCAATTAATTGTTCGGCGAGTTCTTTGCGATGAGCTACAGCCATCATCAAGATGATCGTGTCACCGGCACGAGCAAGTGCAGCCCAGTCGACTCCGCTATCAGCACCATGACGACTGTGTCCGGTCACCACAGTGAACGAAGTCGAAAGACCTCGATGAGTTACAGGAATGCCCGCATAAGCGGCGGCTGCTATGGCCGATGTAACCCCAGGCACGATTTCAAATTCAACCCCGGCGCTCAAAAGTGCCTCTGCCTCTTCACCGCCACGGCCAAAAACGAAAGGGTCGCCACCTTTTAGACGCACAACTTCAAGTCCTTGTTTGGCGCGATCAACCAAGATGGCGTTTATGGCCTCCTGTTGGATCGGGCCCCCGGGTGTCTTGCCCACATCGATGATCTCTGCGCTCTTTCGAGCTTGGCTTAGCAATGAAAACTCTGACAAGCGATCATGAACAATCACATCGGCGACAGATAACAATTGCGCACCGCGCACAGTCAACAAACCTGGGTCTCCAGGACCTGCACCAACTAAGTAGACGGTCATGTGTGATCCCTCATGCCAAGGTCTTCAAGCACAAGGCTTGCTCCCCCGGCCTCGATGAGATTTCGAGCCAATGCACGTCCAAGCTCAGAGGGGCTTTGGCCGGCATCGGCGTAAAGCTCGTCGCGCAAGACGATGTGACCATCTAACGAGGCCAACATTGCCCGAAGCCACAAGGTGTCGTCATCGGTGAGCTCAGCATATGCCCCAACGGGCAGGTCACATCCCCCTCCCAAAGTCCCAAGAAATGCCCTCTCGGCATCAACGGCACGACGAGATGGATCGTGCTCAAGTGCCTTAAGCAACGATCGAAGTTGCACATCACCCGAGCCGTCGCCTGCTCGACACTCAATTGCCAAAGCTCCTTGGCCCACCTGGGGAAGCATCTCGTTGGTGGAAAGCACCTGAGTTGCCTTGGCCTCATAACCGAGACGATCAAGCGCGGCCTTGGCTACCACTACCGCTCCATAATCTTGGGCTTTGGCAAGACGCGTGTCGATATTTCCCCGTAGATCGACAAACGATAGGTCAGTACGTAAATCACTCAGTTGCACCTTCCTACGAGCAGACCCAGTTGCTACCGTTGCGCCAGTAGCCAAACCATCAAGAGTGTTGCCAACCAACACGTCGCGTGGGTCCACACGTTTTGGAACTGCAGCTATCACCAACTCAGACGGACTCAAAGATGGATCAGAAGGAAGATCCTTTGCCGAGTGAACGGCCATATCTGCACGACCATCGATAACTGCCGTCTGAACCTCTTTTACAAAGATGCCTTGGCCTCCCATTGCAGAAATCGGCTTGTCGATAACACGATCTCCAACTGTTTCGATTACAACCAAATCGACTTCAAGATCGCTATCGACTTGGCGTAAGAGACCTGCAACGTGATTGGCCTGCCAAAGTGCAAGGGCACTGCCTCGGGTCGCGACCTTGAGTTTCATCTGCCCGCTATTCATCTGAGACCCCGAGGGCTCTTTCGCGGCTTAAAGGCCGAATAATTCACGAAGAGAATCAGCAAGACGTTCGCCGCGCGGAGTGCCGGCTGCATCTTTGAGACGAACTGTAGGTTCGTGCAACAACTTGGCGACCAAAGAACGGCTCATGGCATCAAGTACTTCAAGTTCTTTTGCATTCAGACGACGACCAAGGCGCTCAACTTCTGCAGCCCTGATGGATTCGACATGCTCACGAACCTCAGTTACCAAAGGCGATACCTGGCGGGCGGTCGCCACTTCTCGATAACGAGCAACCTCGTCGTCGATAAGGTCACGAACGTTTGATACTTCTCGACGGCGTTCGCTGGTTTCCATCTGGGCGAACTCACGAAGATTATCCATGTCTAACAACGTGACCCCGTCTAGTTTGGCCACCGAAGGATCAACGTCTCGAGGGACAGCCACGTCGACAATGAGCAATTCTCTTCCACCACGAGCTGCCATAGCTGGTTCGATATCAGCATGATCAACCATCACAGATGACGCACCGGTTGAAGTAAGCAACAGATCTACATCTGCGAGGGCCTCAGGCAGTTCGGACAACTTGATGGCACGCCCACCTACGCGATGCGCAAGCTCGTCTGCACGTTCACCAGTGCGATTGGCAACCAGCACCTCGCTAACGCCGGCACGAGACAGTGACATGACCATGCCCTCGCCCATTTCGCCGGCCCCCACCACTAAGACTTTGCGTCCCCCAAGTTGGCCGAGTCGCTCGGTCGCCAGCGCCACTGCCGCTTGAGAAACTGAAGTTGTGTGCTTGGCAATATCAGTTTCGGTACGTGCCCGCTTGCCGGCTTCGACAGCATGGCGGAACAACATGTTGAGTACCGGACCCGTAGAGCCTTCAACTGAGGATGCTTCCCAGGCGGTTTTAACCTGACCCAGAATTTCGCTTTCACCCAATACTGCTGAATCGAGCCCTGCGGTAACTGTGAAAAGATGCGCAACTGCAGCTGCATCGTGGAAGGTATACAGGTGATCGGCAAAATCTTCTGGGGCCAAGAAGGCCAGCTCGCCAAGGAAGTTGCGAATGTCTTGCACTGCGCCATGGAACCGCTCTGCGTTTGCGTAGATCTCTGTTCGGTTACACGTTGAGAGAACGACCACTTCGCTGATGTTGTCGCGACTCGCCAAATCATGAAGCGCTTTTGGAAGACGCTCAGGTGCCACCGTCATGCGCTCTAGCAATGAGAGTGCAACGCTATGGTGGTTTAGTCCAACGACGATCACAGACACGCCTGCAAACGCTCCCTTGCTTCGGCGAACCGGCCGGTTCGAACTAGCTCAAGTATCCCTGAATCAAGTGCTTCTTGCCAACCTAGCCCTTCTGTGGCCAAACCTTGTGCCCGCAGTTGCTCACGGTGCTCGGACAACAAGTCGAGCAAGGTGAGATATTCGGGGCCAAGTTCGGTATCGAGGCGACTACGCAACCACGAAGATAGGGCGGGACTATGTCCACCCGTCGATACCGTTATCATGATCGGCCCGCGGCGAACTACTGCCGGGAGCGTAAAGGCACAGTTCTCAGGGTTATCGGCACTGTTTACCCATACTCCCGATGCTTCGCCGTCGAGGTAGATCTGTCGATTCACTTCTGGATCATCTGTTGCAGCAATGGCCAGTCGGTAACCGGCTAATTCACCAGGTCTATATGGACGCTCTTCCAGGGTGATTCCATCGAGAGATTTCAACTCGGGTATCGACTCGATTGCTACTACGGAAACTATCGCTCCGGCGCCGAGTAGGCCTTGAACCTTTCCAAATGCAACCTTTCCCCCACCAACCACCAGGCAACGCCGACCCTTGAGGATCAAATTGACCGGATATTGAGGTCCATCGAGCGGCATTACAAACCGGCGACTGTTCTGCTCGGTAGATCTTCGATTCCCTGGTCGACAGGTGGCGACTGATCTTGAACAACGCTGAGCGTTACTTTGCCGCGCTGTTGGTAAAAGCTGAGGATCTGCAGTTCGACAGCCAAATCGACCATGCGTAGCGACACATAAGACGGAACCGAAACCATCGCTGGTGCGAAGTTGAGAATTGAACGTACGCCCGAAGCCACGAGTTGGTCGGCAACATCTTGGGCGACCGACGCAGGCGTTGCGATAACACCAATGGCTATGGAGTATTCGGTAACCAAAGCAGTCAGTTCCGAGATCGAACGAACAACCAATTCGCCGATCTGCTCACCCACCTTGGTCGGGTCTGCGTCAATTAGCGCCACAACGTGAAAGCCTCGATCACTGAACCCGTGATAGTTCGCCAAGGCATGTCCAAGGTTTCCCATGCCCACTATGGCCACCGGCCAATCTTGGGTAAGGCCAAGTTCTCTGCTCATTTCATAGAGCAGGTACTTGACGTCATACCCCACGCCACGTGTGCCGAATGAACCCAGATATGACAAGTCTTTGCGGACCTTGGCGGCATTTACGCCTGCAAGTTCGCCAAGTTGTTCAGATGAAACGGTAGCGACGTCTCTTTGGGCCAATTCTCCCAAAGCACGAACATATACAGGGAGTCTGGCAACAGTTGCCTTTGGAATTGGGCGGCGGAGGCGATCGACCATCAGGCAATTAATCGTACCTATAGGTAGGTCCAATTTCACAAAGGGACAATCACTGTGCATATTCTCAATGTTGATGTCGACGCTGACGATTGCACTCGCTGCTGGTTCTACCGTGGTGGCTCTGGCCTTCGCGGGTTCAACCTATGAGCGATGGTTGGCGCGTCGGAATCGACATGAATTGGCATGGAGCATCGCTCTGTTGTTATTTGCATTGGGAGCGGTATCTCTTTGGGCAGGCGCCACTATTGGCTGGGGCGAGGTCACCTTCCGTTTCTTTTACGCTTTTGGGGCCATCCTCAATGTGCCTGCCCTCGCTCTTGGGACTATTTATTTATTGGCCGGTTCACGCATTGGTGACCGCTTTGCCGTAGGAATCGGGCTATTGCTGGCCTTTGCCGGCGGTGTCATCGCAGTCGCTCCGCTGAATTCTTCTTATGAATTTGACCCAGCAGTTCTTCCCCAAGGAAGTGAAGTGTTTGGTTTATTGCCTCGTATTATTGCAGCGGTCTACAGCGGAGCAGGGGCACTCGTTGTGTTCGGAGGTGCCATTTGGAGCATCGCTTCGATCAGGCGTAAACAACCTCGACTCGTGGTCGGAAATCTCGTTATTGCACTCGGAACCGCCGTGTTGTCAATGAGTGGGCTGCTCAACAGTTTGTTCGGAGAAATGGATGCGTTTGCCATCACCTTGACCGCAGGCATCGTCGTACTCTTTGCCGGGTTTCTAATCTCGACATCTTCGAATGCCCCCCTGTCGAGTTCCCATCTCTCGAGTTCCCAGCCCTCGATCATTCAGGAATTAAACAAGCCACGAGGGCCATCAAAGCTATCGTCGACTGGTTGAAAACTCACGACAAGGAGATTCTCCGTCTGGCGCTACCAGCGCTGGGTGCTCTAGCTGCCGAACCCCTTTACGTGCTGGGCGACACAGCCGTAGTCGGACACCTCGGCACCGACCCCCTGGGCGGCCTGGCGCTTGCCTCCACCGTATTGCTGCTGATCCACTCGATCTTCATCTTCCTGGCCTATGGGACCACAGCCAGCGTGGCCCGAGCGCTCGGTGCCGGTAACGAGAACGAGGCGGCCCATCAAGCTGTGCAAAGCATGTGGCTGGCGGCAGCAATCGGCTCGATACTCGCTGTGTGCGGCGGATTTCTCGCGCCTACGCTCGTTGCCGGGCTCGGTGGCGAGGGGGAGATCGCCGTGAATGCCCTGATCTACCTGCGGATCAGTCTGCTCGGCATACCGGCCCTGCTCGTGGTCCTGGCAGGCACGGGCTACCTGCGAGGGTTGCAGGACACAAAGACGACACTCCTCATAGCCGTCATCTCCGCCCTTACTAACCTGGCCCTCGAGCTGCTCCTCATCCAGGGCCTGGGTTTTGGCATCGCCGCGTCGGCCTGGTCAACGGTCGTTGTGCAGTACGGCAGTCTCGGCGTCTACCTATGGCGGATGGGTCCGCCGATCAAGGAACACGACGTCCGCCTGATGCCCGATGGCGCAGCCATCCGTGGCGTCGCTCGAATCGGTGGCTCGCTCCTTGTCCGGACGATCGCCCTTCGAGCGTCGCTGACCCTCGCGACGGCGGTGGCAGCCCGAACCAATTCGTCCAACCTCGCCGCGCACCATGTCACCTTTGAGATCTGGAGCCTTCTCGCCCTTGGTCTCGACGCCGTCGCCATTGCAGCGCAAGCGCTGATCGGTCGTTTCCTCGGAGCCAGGGATGCCGAGGGGGCTCGTGCCATCGGTCATCGGATGCTGCGGTGGGGCCTCCTGTCCGGCTGTGCTTTGGGCCTCGGCATCTTGGCGTTGCACCGGCTGATTCCCCACATCTTTACGAGCGATCCCACCGTCGTCCGCTCGGCCACAACGCTCCTGCTTGTCGTGGCCGCCCTCCAGCCGGTCAACGGACTGGTGTTTGTCCTCGACGGGCTCCTCATAGGAGCCGGCGACACGAGATATCTGGCCAAGGCAATGGTAGTAAGCGCCGCTGCGTTCACCTCAGCCGCGCTGGTCGTAGTCCTTACAGGCCCGGATGTAGTCCACTTGTGGTTCGCTATCGGCGTTCTTATGGTCGTGCGCCTGACCACGCTCTGGTTTCGCTGGCAGGGCGACGACTGGGTCGTCATGGGGTCGGCGAAATCGGGCTAATCGCAGTTAGGGACAAACTGATCAGCCTAAGGGTCAAGAAAATATTAGTAGTTGTAGGACGCCTGCGAGGACGATGGCCGACAACAAGATGGCCATCGCGATGGTCGTTCCAGGTCTCATGAATTCTCCGATCGTGACGAGGGGCGAAGCGACACTGATACCGATGTGGCCGTAGAAGTATCTGCTGATGAAGCGGGGCCTGACGCGTCGAGCGGTTCAAGCGTGAGCGAATCTCCGACATCGAGGCCCAACTCAGCCGCTGCCGATAAACGATCGGCGCAAATCGATAACAGGCCGTATGAATCAACAACCAGGCCGATTTGGCCGGGAAGGATCGCGCTATATGTACCCGCCCGAGACACCGTTCGGCCAGCACCATTTAGGACAATCCGTAAGCGCTCGCCCCATTGGTCAATGTCTTCGCTACCTATGTTGAGCTGCGCGTTGCCATAGCGGTCTACCCAAAGAACTTCGGCCACCAAAGCCTCGCCCTCGATACGACTGATCGGCAAGGTAGATGGCATCAAACTAAGTGGATCGATCTTGGGACCAAACTCAGCGAGCTCAACCCCATTGCATAAGTTCGCTGCGACCGGCGCAAAGATGTCACGGCCTGAAAATGTCGACCCCGGGCTGGAAAGATGAAAATCTGGATTGGTCAGCTCGACAACTTCTCCAGGGCCGCCGGCCATAGCCACAGCGCCTGCCAATAGCCCGTTGTCCGGTCCCACAAGAACTGCTGCTCCATTTGCAATCTCAACAGCAATAACCCTTCGATCGCCGCCGACTCCAGGGTCAACAGCACCAATGATCACCCCGGGCGCAATGTATTGAATTGAGCGAGCAAGAGCGAGACCGCCGGCTCGTACGTCGTGAGCGGCGATGCCATGAGTTAGGTCTATGACTCTCACATGTGGCGCCAGGTCATAGATAACCGACTTGACCACGCCCACTGACTCGTCGTCAGAGCCATAGTCCGAAAGAAATGTGACGGTATTGAAGCCAGAGCCCATTGGCTTCGAGCGTATCGGGATAAGAGAGCTCAGCCAGCTTCCGTAAAGCTACGAGCCAGATAACGGTCGATCTCGTCTTCGCTAAGACGATACGAACGCCCAACGCGGACAGCCGTCAACTCGCCGGCCTTTATAAGGCGATAAACGGTCATAGTCGACACTCGCATAACGCCGGCTACCTCGGCAACCGTCATATAACGGTGACGACCCATCGATTGGGCCACGTCACACTCTCCTCCGCTTGGTCACACTCTAGAACTTTTGTATCGACCTGGAAAAGAGAGATCTTGAAATATCTTCCTTCTTATGAAGATTGGCCCAGCTCAGTTGACCGAGCAGTTGCCGCTTTGACCGCATTGTGAACCGCATTAGGCATTCCATCTTCCTCAAGGCTCGCTATGCCGGCAGCGGTAGTTCCACCCGGCGATGTCACGCCCGCACGAAGAGCTTGTGGACTTTCACCTGTCTCTACCAACAAACGTGCAGAACCAAACAAGGTTGCGACAACCAGTTCTTTGCTCACTTCTGGCTCGAGGCCGACCTCTATGCCCGCATCGATCATCGCCTCAACCATTAGGAACACATATGCAGGGCCAGAGCCCGAAAGCCCGGTAACGGCATCAAGTTGTGCCTCGGAGACCCGCACAACCGTTCCCACTGCTCCCAAGATCTGCTCGGCCCACGCCATATCGTCCTCATCGGCATTCGAACCAGCCGATATCGCAGATACCCCGGCCCCTACAAGTGCAGGCGTGTTCGGCATCGCCCTTATGACTGGAGTTTTGCCAAGTTCGGCTTCAAGGCGGGCGATCGTAATGCCCGCTGCGATAGACAGCACCCGCTTGGCGCCGGCTGCGGCGACCAAACGGCAGACCTCTGCGATGTCATGGGGCTTCACGGCCAGCACCACGCCATCGCCTCCAACGACCGTTGGCGAAATTGTTACCCCAATCAATCTGTTGGCCAGTTCTTCACGCCTGACCGGCGATGCCTCGATCACGGTTAACTCGTTTGGGCGAATCAATTCAGAAGCTAACAAACCCCCAGCAAGGGCCTCGCCCATGCGGCCACCGCCGACTATTACCAAACGCTTTTGTGATGAATCACTCGTCATGGAAGACAGCCGCGAGGGTTACGGGCAGAACCCCCATAGCGGGTCTCAAAATGAAGGTGGGGACCTGTTGAACGGCCGGTGTTGCCGACGTATCCAATGGTTTCCCCTTGGGAAACTTTGTCTCCCTCGGTAGAGGCCAAGCGGCTCTGATGAGCATAAAGGGTTGCGAAACCACCCCCATGATCAATGATCACAGCATTGCCATAACCACTCATTGTCCCAGCGAAGATCACGGTTCCTGATTTGGCAGCACCAATAGGGGTTCCTGTGCCGGCCGCAATATCGATTCCGGCGTGCAAGCGGCCCCAGCGACTTCCATATTCAGAGGTCACTGAACCTCTTGTGGGCCAGATACAACCCCCCTGACCTGCGCCCGAGTCAGGAGAAACACCTTGTCGTGATGCCCGTGCAAGGATCCCCGACAACTGAGCTTCAGCCTTGGCCGTTTCTTCAATCTCTTTGAGCACCTCGGCCTTACGCTGTTCTACCTGTTTATCAAGACGTATCTTTTCTGCTCGTGTTGCTTTTAGTTGATCGAGACGACTTTGAGTCTCTGCTCTTCGGGCAGCCGCCAGGGAAGCCACCTCAGTAGCCTGAGCCTCAAGGATGGAAAGGTCTTCTTCGGCAGTGTCGAGCTGATCGATGAGATCTTTGTCGCTCGCTGCAACTTGGGCCAACAAAGCCTCTTTACGAGCCGCGACAGCAATGTCATCTGTCTTAAGTGCAGGACCGCCATCTCCATTGGGACGAATGAACGAGTTGATAGCCCTGCCCACTAAATCCCCCTTGAGCTTTGAGATGCGGGCCTTGGTCTCATTTAGCTGAAACTGGATGCCCGCGAGCTCGGCGTCTGCTGCATCAGCGGCTTGTCGAGCTGCTTGTGCTTGGGCCGATTGTGCAGAAACCTGGGTGTTGAGAGCCGCAATGGCACGCTCAAGCTGTAAATCCGACGCCTTGAGAACATCAAGTTCTTTGGCGAGTTTCGCCCTCTTATTGCGTGCCTTATCGCGCTCTGCACGAGCATCTCTAGGCCCGGCAGCTCCCAACGGCGCAGCTGCCGAGACAACCAGAGCCAGAACTACAAATAGAAAAGTGAAACGACCTTTAATCATGTGATCTCTAGATCTCCCAAGAGGTTCCGCTCATCCAGGCGGTAGGGGTAAAACTGTAACACAACAGTAACAGTAGATATCAAGAGTGTGATTTACCCACTAGAGCTCTAAGTCAGGTGAATGGAAAAGAAAGAACTGCGACCATCTCGTACTTCCCCGAACGAGCTGGCCGCAGTTCCACTTACTCATAAGACAATGACATGAAACATCACTAAAAGCAATTTAGTTACTCTCTATATTTATGAAGCTGTTCTATGGCCGGCGGGCAAAACGAGATGCGAACCCAATTTGTAGGGCCGGCCTGAAGAACTGCTCTACGTACATATAGGCAGAGCCAATGACTTGATCGAGTTGTTCGACTTCGAACGACTCCAGCGGAAGACGGCCAACCAGATAAACGGCATTCTCGCCACCAATCGCAAACGTCAGCCCCTTCATATTCAGATTGCGCCTAAGTAAGTGCGCATAAAAATCTGCTTCATTCTCTTCAGGCGCAGGCATTACATATGTCTCGACGTGCAACGATCGCTGGGCCAGACGAAACCACAAAGTGGTGAAGTCTTTCTCTTCGCCCACAAGGCGTACATACCAGCGACGCTCATCAGGTTCGCCACGATCTACAGCGACCATCACAGGGTTCTCGTCGAGCTCTTTGTTCAGCCAAGCATCAATCTGAGCCTCAAGATCATCAAGTTCTTGTGGTGTTGCCGGCGTGACTATCGGCATTCGACAAGAACTCGCTCTGTGATATCAGAGTGAATACGCCTTATGCGACCCGCAGCCGTGGACCACGTGTAGTTGCGAGCTCGTTGAGCCCCCGCTTTGCCCATAGCGTCGGCCATATTTGGATCATCAAGTAGAGCCGAGACATATTTCGCATATGCACTTGGTGAACGCTCATCAACCAAGAACCCGTTGACACCATGAGTAACCAAAGTCTGTAAACCTCCAACAGCTGCCGCAATGACTGGGGTTCCACAAGCAGAGGCTTCTAAAGCAACCAGCCCGAACGATTCAGTACGGCTTGGCACCAGGACCGCATCGGCTGCTCTATACCAACTGGACAACAGGTGATGGGGTTGAGGTTCAACAAAGCGAACTTGGCTCTCTAGGCCCAAATCAACCACCAATGCTTGAACGCGTCGAAACTCTGCTGCGCCCTCTTGGCCACTGGGTCCACCCAAAATCACAAGCTCAGCATCCAGGCGATTCAACTCACCAAAGGCACGAACTGCGACATCGACGCCTTTGAGGGGTTGGATGCGTCCAACAAATAGAAAGATGGGATGGTCGGCACTCAACCCAAGCGCAAAACGTGCTCCGTTGCGATCTCCCGGCGAAAAGAAAGCGTGATCAACGCCTGGAGCAATGATCTCAATGCGCTCCGCGATAGCTCCGTAGTGGCGCTGCAACTCACTCGCCTCTTCTACGCTATTTGCCAAGATGGCATCGCTACAGCCGATGACCGAAGCCTCCGCTCGCTCTCGTATTTCTGGCTCCGGACCAGAAAGTTCAGCCTTGACCCGAGCGAGAGTATGAAAGGTTGAGATCAGCGGAAGGCCCAGTTCGTGTTTTACCGTGTGAGCAACAATTCCCGACAACCAGTAGTGGCCATTTATCGCATCGGCCTCGCCAGTCGCACGGATGTGGTTGATCACTCCCGTGGTAAACGCCGGAACTAATGAAAGCAGATCGTCTTTGTCCACCTCTTCGGCTGGGCCGGCATCGATATGGACAACACGGAAACCGGGTTCGACCAGCATTTCATCGGGCAATCCATCTGACCACCTACGGGTGTAGACATCGCAAGCAACACCGGCTTGAGCGAGAGAAGAAACCAACTCGCGTACATAGACGTTCATTCCACCACTGTCGCCGATGCCCGGCTGTTGCAGTGGCGAAGTATGGAACGAGATAACCGCCATCCGACGCACGGCTTTATACCCTACCAATCAGGTAGGATTTTCGTCACTGTTGCATCAATGAAGGAGGCTGTCCACTGACGCCTCGCCACTTTGATATCGACGAGTTATTTCACCCTGGAAGGCATCTATGCATTCATGTATCCGGCGTCGCTCCCCTGAAACACGCTTCTCATAGCTTGAAAGATCGTTTATCCGCTGTTCCAGTTCTTGATCTGAGAGATTCCCCAACGATGACAAGACGCTGGGACCAACAATCGCGTCTAGCTCATCGGTATCCATAATGTTTTCGTCCAGGTCGACCGCAGCAGCCAAGCGTGGGCGTGACCGATCGGTAAAACCCTCAGAGAGCACACCTGGTAGCTCGGCAACAGAGCCCGCACTATCGAGAGAAGACTTTCCATCTTGTCTACGGCGTCTCTCGGCTCCGACGATATCGAGGCGACCTTGAGCCATGCGGCGTCTAAACGACAAAACCCCTTCCAGGCTCTGGCAAACAGAACGGCGAGAGCGCAGTTCTTCAATAGTCATGTCAGACAAACCCGCCACATAAGCGGGATCGAGCACTAAGCCAAGCTGGGCATCCACACAGCGAGACTACCCCGTGTTAAACAGATCGCGCTGATATCGAAATTGTGTGTAGGCCAGTTGCTCCATCTGGAATCACATCTTGGGTTTCCTCAGTCTGTACATAACCCGACCCATCGGTTGCTCTGCATTGGACGGTGTGATCTCCCGGTGTCGGCTTCCACGTCCACCACCATTGACGCCATGTTGTCTTTGCTTGCTCAGGACCCAAAGTTGCCCGCTGCCAAGGGCCATCGTCTATCCGAACATCGACAGCCGTTATGCCATGCAGTGGAGACCAGGCAACACCTGCGATCGCGGTTTCGATGGCGTCTATTGTCCTCTTTCGTGGGGTATCAATGCGTGAGTGCGTCTTGATCGGTCCAAGCGCCGACCATCCACGGGGCACCCAATAACCTTCGAACTTATCGAAGCGCGTGAGTTCGATTTCGCTAAGCCACTTAGTAGCCGAGACATACCCATAGAGACCCGGAATCACCAGTCGTGCCGGATAACCATGATCAGCATTAAGCGGTTCGCCGTTCATTCCAACCGCAATAATGCAGTCGCGCCCATCAAGCGTTGATACGGGAAATCCCCCAGTCCAACCGTCGACAGAACGGCCGACAATCTGATCGGCCCCTGGGTCAATGCCAGCCTCATTCAATAGATCGTCGAGGCGCACTCCGAGCCATCGGGCATTGCCAATCAGGTCGCCCCCGACCTCGTTTGAAACGCATGCGATTGTCACGTCGGTCTCGATCAACGGCCGATTAATCAAGTCATCAAAATCAAGCGTCATGGGCTTTTTGACTAAGCCGGTGATCTTCAAGGTCCAATCATCAATCGAGACCCGAGGAGTCACAAAGGCTGTGTCTATGCGATAAAAACGACTTTGAGGAGTGAACAGGGAGGAGAGACCATCGAGTTTGAGCGCTGGATCAAGAGCCGGAGACGGAAGAATGCGTTTTGCTTTTGGGAAAATGATTGCAGCGCGTTCACCGGCAATGCGAAACCGATTTTGCATCACACGACCAATGCCACCGACTGCGACGCCCGACACCCCCAAGTAGGTGGACATAACAAGAAATCGTCGCCGGTCGATTGCCAGCGGCACCGCTTGGCTAGACAATGGTTCCTTGTCTGTAGCTGTTGCATGCGCCTTATGGTGAAAAGCCCATAACGCGACAGCTGATGCAACGCCAGCACCTAGGCATGGAACGGCACTTTCTATACCGCCCTGGCGACCTGTTAATCCAACTGCTGCTGCCACAAGACCTGCGAATGTGGCACCAAGCACTCCTATCGTTGGTCGAGCAGATCCAAGAGTTTTAACTCCAATCGATGAAGCGAGAACTACAAGCGAAATCAATATTCCAACAAGTAATACCGCCTTGTCATTTGTACCGAAAAGATTGATTGCCCAACGTTCAATCGCTTGAGGGACAAGGTCGATTACACCATCACCGATTACTGCTATTGGCGAGCGTGACCTGGCACTTAAGCCTGCTAACAATTCACCAACGGCGAGTCCGAAACCGGCTGCTATCAGCCCACTGAGAACTCCAAAACCGAGATCTACTTCTTGTGACCCGGGGTTTTTGGTCTCCTCCACCCGATCAGCCTAAGGCTTGGCGAGTCCTAAGAGAGTGCAGCTATCACGACAGTGCAGCGATCAGATATGCGGCAACTGGAATACAGACGACCAAAACATCGAGATGTCGAACGAAGCCACAGATGCTCGGCTATCCAACCTAGAACGCACTATCGAGAATTTCGAGGTGCTCTTAGACCAACTCCTCGCCACCGAAGCCTTCAAACCCCCTACCACTCCCGAGAGGGTAGGGGAGTCCGAGACGAGTTATCCCAATGCCGAGGTCTGGGTAAACATGTGGTTCGCTCCAACTTTTGCCAGACGCCCAGGCGCAACAATGCACTGGTGTCCAAAGTGGTGGGATCACCCAGAGGCTGTTTTACGTCTAGAGGCTTTGTGGCGCACCTGGGAGGTGTTGCGTCGTGACCCAACGACCGGGATTGCGACCTGGCTTCGCGAGTTCTTCGACCCTCAGTTTGGCATCTTGACCAGCGCTGATGGACC
>CAYGGL010000022.1:0-22524 GCA_964349215.1 uncultured Acidimicrobiaceae bacterium
GTTGGGTCTGATAGGTGATGTCATGCGCCGGGGAAGTTTTTCGGTAAAAGCCCCGATACTGTTGGCGCTCGGTTCCCTCATTCTCTTCTTGCTAAGTGCCGGCGCAGGAGCTGCATCTGTTATAGAAGCCCTTGAGCTTCGCAACACGGTGTGGCAAGTGGCCCAGATGCACCTGGTGCTCGAAGGAGCGGCTCTATCGGCTGCCCTGGCAGCAATATGGTTCTGGGCTCCAAAGATTTGGGGAGTGCCCTTGAGTGACGTAGGCGGCAAGATCGTGTTCTTGCTTACTTTCTCAGGATCGTTGTTATTGGCAGCTCCTGATCTCATAAATGGTCTAGTAGAAGATCAGGGTATTGCGGCGATTGAGTTTGATCCCGATACTTCTGTTGCAGCATTGAACACGATCGGCTCTGGTGGTGGAGTGCTTCTCCTCTTGGGAGTCGTAGTTGCTATCGGGGCAATTTTGAGCTCAATAGCGAAACGTAAATCAAGTCCTGTTTCCAATGATCCTTGGGGGGGCTTCACTCTGGAGTGGTCAACTGCATCGCCCCCGCCGCCGGGCAACTTTGATGCACCGATAGCACTCGTGACTTCCCCAACCCCCGTTCTTGATAGCCGTTCTGATGCTTCGGAGGTATCTGTCTAATGGCTGTGACCATGGCAAATTCGCCAAGTCCGATCCCGGCATTGTCCCGTCGTCCTGGAATAACAATGGTGGCGACCATGCTCTCCATTGCCGCAGGCGTCATGTTGTTCGGCGGACTTATTGGAAGCTATTTTGGCCAGCGGGGAGTCGCTCAAGCCGCAGGCGAGGCTTGGCTTCCCGATGGAGTGGTGCTGCCAAACGTAGCTCTTGCCGTTACATATCTGACACTGCTTATGTCAGCCGTTACAGCCCAGTGGGCAGTTTCATCAATCAAGCAAAATGATCGTCACAATCTCTATTGGGCGCTTGGAACCACTCTATTTCTTGCCTTTGCCTTCATAAATGGGCTGAGTTTCTGCTGGCGAGAACTTGGCTTGGTGGCGAGTTCCGGTTCGTATTCCTCGTCGGTTTATGCGATAACGGTTACTCACCTTCTTGTTGTGATTGCAGCAATCGCAGTATTTGTGGTCATGGGATTTCGAGCCCTAGGAGGCCAGTTCTCAGATCGTAACAGTGAGTTCGTTTCATCGGCGGCTGCGTTTTGGCACTTCGCCTGTGCTGCTGGTTTTGTTGTGTATTTCTCGCTCTGGTTTATTGAAGGAGCACCCAAGTGATAACGACTGGCGCAAAGTTTTGGTACGGCCTGACCTTTTTTTCCCTGATTTCTGCCGTGGTCTATTTCGTAAGTACTTCGGGAGAAGAGTTTGGTGCAGTAATTCTGGTGGCGGTAACGGTTTCTTCGTTCATATTGGGTACTACATGTGCGGCCACGCGCGACTGTGATCTTGGAACTCCCGGTGGGCGAAAGTTGGAAGTGGGAGTTTTGCCTCGACGTTCTGCAGGGCCTGCTCCATGGCCAGTGCTTGGAGCTATTGGTGCAGCCGTGTCGATCGTTGGACTCGCTGGTGGTAATGCGTTGTTCTACGTAGGTATTGCGATCATTGCGGCCGTCCTTACCGAATGGATGGTTCAAGGTTGGGCCGAGCGTTCTACTAATGACGCGGAATACAACCGAGATCTTCGCAACCGTGTTATGTATCCGATCGAGTTTCCCGTCTTGGCTGCAGCCACAATTGCGCTCGTAGTCATATCTTTCTCTCGAATTCTTCTTGCGCTCTCAAAGACTGGCTCAACTGTCATATCGATGGTCTTGGCCGCGTCCATTTTGGCGGTCGCATTTCTAATTGCGGCTCGGCCCCGTTTGAGTGCAAATTTGCTTAGCTTTGTATTGGCTATTGGTGCACTGGGTCTTATTGCCGGAGGCATTACCAGTGCAGTTGTTGGTGAGCGCAAAGTTGAAAAGCATGAAGCTCCAACGCATAGCACTGGTTCTGGTGGCGCAGTAGAGACCGAGTCAACAAATACACCTAAGGCAATTCACCCATGAAGATCAAGAATTCAATCACTATGTTTGGTCGTATACGCCACCTTGTACGATCGCGCGTAACTGTGATGGTGGCATTGACGTTGAGCCTCGCGGCTTGTGCAAGCGATGCCCCCCAAGACACCCTCAAGCCGGCGGGACCCCTCGCCCGTTCGATAGATAACCTCTTTACCCCGATCTTTTGGATAGCTGTTGGGGTGTTTGTCCTGGTGCAGGGCGTTCTGCTCATTTCTGTTATCAAGTTTCGGCGCCGTGATGGCGACGATGAGTTGCCCAAGCAGTTGCATGGCAACACGCTGTTGGAAATTGGCTGGACTGCGTTACCTGCGTTGGTGCTCGTCGTAGTGGGTGTTGTATCGGTTCCGACAATTTTTGATTTGAATGAAAAACCGGCCGATGCGCTTCAAGTAAAGGTAGTTGGACAGAAATATTGGTGGTCGTATGAGTACCCCCAAGACTCTGAAGCCTTCCCAAATCAGGGCGACTTCGGACTTGATGGTGACAAGCCAATAGTTACGGCAAATGAGTTGCACATACCTGCGGGACAGCGAGTGTTGTTGACCCTTACCTCCACAGACGTCATCCACTCATTCTGGGCGCCTCGGCTGAATGGCAAGCGAGATGTTGTTCCCGGCCGTACACACACTTGGATGTTGGAAGCAGATGAACCAGGGGTTTATGCCGGCCAATGTGCAGAGTTCTGCGGAATCTCTCATGCGAACATGCGCCTTAAGGTCGTAGCCCATGACCCTGCGGGCTGGGATGACTGGGTAGCCAGTCAAATGCCCGATGCAAAGGTTCCAACTTCTGGGGAGGCAGCTGAGGGCTTCGCTCTCTTCGGTCAGCAATGCGCAATGTGTCACAAGGTCGACGGTTCTTATGATCAAGTACAGGCAACTTCACCTTCTGCACCGAACCTTACGCACCTTTTCAGTCGTGACTGTTTTGCAGGTTGCCTTTATGATCTGAACGATCGAAATGAATTGAAGGACTGGCTACGCAATCCACAGCGAAAGGCTGGTTCTTTGATGGTGCTCCCGAAACTTTCAGAGGCCGACATTAATAAGCTCGTTGCCTACCTTGAGACCTTGGACTGACGGAAAGACTGCGATAATGGCTCTGGCTCATTTTGAATCTCCCCAAGAAATTTCTGGTCACGGTAAGTCCGTGCCGCTGTTGGGCGTGTTTCGCCGCCCAACCGCAAACTCAGGCTGGCGTTCATGGCTTACGACGGTCGATCACAAGAAGATCGGCATCATGTACGGGGCATCAGCTTTGACGTTCTTTGCGATTGGCGGTCTGGAGGCGCTTCTTATAAGAGCCCAACTTGCTCAGCCTGATGGACAGGTTCTGACTCCCGAGCAATACAACCAAACCTTCACAATGCACGCCACGACAATGGTGTTCTTGGTAGTCATGCCATTGCTGGCCGCCTTCGCCAACTATCTGATCCCCATCATGATCGGCGCTCGTGACGTTGCCTTCCCTCGCTTAAATGCTTTGAGTTTCTGGATATTTATCGTCGGTGGGATCTTTCTCTACTCCAGCTTCTTATTTGGTGGGGCACCCGATGGGGGCTGGTTTGCTTACTTGCCCAACACCGGCCCGGTTTACTCGCCTGGTTATGGCATGGACTTTTGGGGACTGGGTCTTCAAATCACAGGTATCGCTTCATTGATTGGTGCCATCAACCTAATTGTCACCTGCCTGAATATGCGTGCTCCCGGTATGACGTTGATGCGCATGCCCATGTTTGTATGGATGTCATTGGTTGCACAGTTCTTGTTATTGTTTGCAATACCGGTTATTACCGCAGCTCTGTTCTTGTTGATGTTCGATAGAACCTTTGACGCAAACTTCTTTAACGTGGAGGCCGGCGCAGACCCCTTGTTGTGGCAGCACTTATTCTGGATTTTTGGTCATCCCGAGGTTTACATATTGATTCTTCCGGCATTTGGAATCATCTCTGAGATCATTCCTGTTTTCGCCCGCAAGCCACTGTTCGGGTATGCCTTCATGGTTGGTTCTGGTGTAGCGATTGGTTTTATGGGCTGGGGCGTTTGGGTTCACCACATGTTCGTTTCCGGGGTGGGCCCGGTTACTGTCATGGCGTTCTCTTTATCAACGATGTTCATTGCAGTACCAACAGGGGTGAAGATCTTTAACTGGGTTGCCACGATTTGGGGTGGCAAGCTCAAGTTCTCGGTTCCAATGCTTTTTGCCATTGGAGTAGTTTCTCAGTTCACAATTGGGGGGCTATCGGGAGTTACGCATGCAGTGGCAGCAGCCGATACTCAACAGACCGATACCTATTACATCGTTGCTCACTTCCACTACGTACTCTTTGGCGGCTCACTATTCGGCATCTTCGGAGGTCTATATTTCTGGTGGCCAAAGGTATTTGGCCGCAAGCTCTCTGAAGGCGTCGGAAAGCTTCACTTTGCGCTCATGATGATCGGAACCACTTTGGCATTTGGTCCGATGCATATCTTGGGCCTTCAAGGCATGATTCGTCGCTCGGCGACATATGCAGAAGGCATGGGATGGGATGTGATGAATCTGATCTCCACTATTGGTGCCTTCACTCTTGCCCTTTCATTCCTGGTGTTTATCTTCAATGTCGTTAAAAGTTGGAACAACGTCACTACCGATCCAGATCCTTGGGATGGTCGTTCGCTGGAATGGTCGATTGCTTCGCCGACACCCGCGCACAACTTTGACATTGAACCTGTTGTCACAGCCCAAGACCATTGGTGGCACCAGAAGTATTCAGAAGATGATCAGGGTCGTCTAGTTCGTCGTGATCCTGAGACTTTCCCCTGGTATAGCTCAGTCGAAGGAAAGTCTTCTGGCGTCGACCCTGCCAGCATTCATCTTCCCTCGCCTTCCTATTGGCCGATCATAATTGCGCTGGGTCTCCCATTGGTTGGCTATGGACTCATCTTTACGCTCTGGCTGGCTGCTCTGGGCGCATTGTTCTTGGTGGTTGGAATCTATGGTTGGGCTTTGGAGCCCTCGACCGATCCAGATGCCGGTCACGGTGGTGACCATGGAGATGATGGAACTAGTGGGGGCCACGAAGATTCGACTATCGAGCCGGTGGCAGCACTTGCGGGCGCTTCAGAGGAACAGGCATGAGCATGACCGATGTAGCAAGCCCCGAAGCCAAAGACGGTATGGACCACGGGGGCGGTCACTCTACTAGTACAGGTGTTTCCAATGAGAAGATGGCAATGTGGGTCTTCCTTGGTTCTGAGTGTCTGCTCTTTGGGGCATTCATTTCGACCTTCTTGTTGTACAGAGATCGACCTGTCAAAGTTGGCCCGAAGGTAGCCGATCTCTATGACATCCCATTTACATCAGTCAGCTCATTTGTTCTTTTGATGAGTTCTCTGACGATGGTGCTGGCACTGGCAGGTATTCAGCGCGGCGACCATCACCGTGCAAGAACATGGCTCCTAACGACCGGGCTTCTTGGGGCGAGTTTTGTTGCCGGTCAGGTGTACGAGTTCACCGTCTTTTACAAAGAGGGTTTGGGTTACACCACCAACATCCAAAGCTCTGCCTTTTACACGCTTACAGGCTTTCATGGCGTTCATGTGACCATCGGGATTTTGATGCTGATCAGCCTTTACGTGATGTCGCTGAGAGGCAAGCTCCCGACAGAACGGGCCGAGACAGTTGAAATCGTTGGTCTTTACTGGCACTTTGTTGACGTTGTGTGGATCTTGATCTTCACGATCGTCTACCTGATCAAGTAGGGAGAATCATGAGCACAACGGTTGATACACACAAGAGCAGTGAAGCCCATGGGCCTGCTCACGAGCACCCCAGTGATGCCAAATACATACAAATAGCCCTGATTCTCGGGTTTATCACCGCAGTAGAAGTCGCTGCCTTTTACGTAGAAGACTCGCTGGGCGCACTGCTCGTCCCTTCACTTCTTGTAATGATGGTTATCAAGTTTTACATAGTTGCAGCTTGGTTTATGCACCTACGCTTTGACATCAAGCTTTTCACCATCCTCCTCATATCGGGGCTGATACTTGCTGTAGGGGTGTATTCAGCAGCGATGTCAACTTTTGAGTTCTTTGCCTGATTACTTCCTATTGGCCCTTGAGTCGGCCAATCCAAATCCTTGGCGGTGGCAGCCGCACCCTGAGATTTGGCTGCTCATTATTGGCCTGACGGCTCTATATATCTATGCCATGCGCTCTATTGGGCCAAAGGCGAACCGTGTGGGTGAAACGATCGTGAGTAAGTCCCAAATCGCTTGGTTTACAGGAGCGATACTTCTGTTGTGGTTTGCGACAGACTGGCCAATGCATGACATAGCTGAGGAGTATCTCTACAGCGCTCACATGGGCCAACACCTGCTGCTCTCGCTTGTTATCCCGCCTATGGCGTTGTTGGCAACCCCAACATGGCTTGCGCGCATGGTCATTGGTTCGGGAGTGGTGTACCGATGTCTACGACGAATTGCCCGGCCCGTTCCGGCGACGTTCTTTTTCAATGCTGTGGTGATCTTGAGCCATTGGCAGGTAATAGTAAATGGCACCGTAGACAACGGACTTTTGCATTATGGCATGCACGTACTGGTGGTCTCATCCGCATTATTGATGTGGTTACCCATTGCCGGTCCTTTGCCCGAACTTCGGTTTTCTCTACCTGTACAGATGGTCTATCTGTTCATCCAGTCGATTATTCCTACAGTGCCGGCCGGCTGGCTCACCTTTGCCGAAGGCGTTGTATATCGCTCATATGACATACCGGTTCGGGTATTTGGAATCTCGGTTATATATGACCAGCAACTAGCAGGAATGATCATGAAGCTGGTAGGCGGTACCTTCTTATGGATCGTCATCTTTACGCTGTTTGCCAAGTTTGCTGCCGCCTCAGATGGAAACGACCGTGCTTCTGGCATGCCACTCGATCGTCGTGCTCCCGGTTCTAGTGAACTAGCCAGCCAGACTTGTTCAGTCTGAATACTGTTCCAGTGTGAACATCAGTTCCATCGAAAGAATCGTGTTGCCAGGGCTGGGGTTGCAATAGCCCAAACAATAAGTACCAACCAAGGTTGACCAGAAGTGGCACCAGAGCTCTGAAGCGTGTCTCTAAGCGTTTCTGCAAGTGCTGCGGCAGGAAGCAGCTGCGCTGTCGTTTCCAACGCACCTGGCAGCCGGTCAAGGGGAAACATCATTCCCCCGATGAGCAGAAGTAACAGATACAGACCATTAGCAGTGGCCAGGGTCATAAGACCGCTGAGAGTTCCGGCCAGCAACAACCCAATCCCTGCGAAAGCAACTGTTGCTATCAACATGGCGACTATGGCGAGGCCCATGTTGCCATTAGGCCGCCACCCCAGAGCGAGTGCCACAAGGCTCAATATGGTGATTTGAACAACCTCGACTGCCACGATTACAGCGGTTTTGGATATCAAGAGGGCGGGTCTACCAAGTGGCGTGGCCCCAAGACGCTTGAGAACGCCGTATTGGCGCTCAAATCCAGTCCCAATGGCCAAAGAGACCATCGACGAGGACATGATCGCCAGCGCCAATATGCCTGGCGCAAGGCTGTCAACAGGTTCGATAGCCCCATCTGCTTTGGGCAGAAGGTCGACTTTTGAAAAAAAGACCAGAAGAAGAATGGGTATCGCCATTGTGAGCAACAACACCTCGCCTTGACGAGAGATCAGCCTAAGTTCGGCCTTGGTGTGAGCAACGATCGCTCTGCGCTTATTCATTGTGATTCCTCTTGAGTTGCATTGCTTGTGAGTCGCAAGAAAACGTCCTCCAGCGAATGACGGCCGGCTCTTAGATCACCAAGAGCCAGATCGTGCTTTGCAAGCCATGCGGTCAGATCCGCAATTGTTTGTGGACTCGGCGCGCTTTCGAGTCGGTACTCTCCAGGAGCGATCTCTGATACCACTGCCCCAAGCTCTTTGGTCATCGTGTCCACATCGAGATTTGCAGGTGCAGCGAATCGGATGGTTGCATCGCCGGCGTTCATCAATTCGGCTGGAGAGCCAGCCGCGATGACTTGGCCGTGGTCAATAATTACAACTCGATCGGCAATTCGCTGCGCTTCATCCAACTCATGAGTGGTCAGCAATACTGCAACCCCTTCATTGCAAAGATCACGTATGACTTCGCGCACAAGGTGGCGTCCTGTTACATCGAGACCAGATGTGGGTTCGTCAAGAAAGACAACCTTGGGTTTGCCGATCAGCGCAAGTGCCAAAGAAAGCCTTTGTTGTTCACCTCCCGAAAGTTGACGCCAACTTGAACGAGCGAGGCTTCGTAGTCCCATGCGTTCAATCAGAACGTCGGGCTCGATCGGGTCGTCGTAGTAAGCGGCATAAAGCTTTAGTGCCTCAATGACTCGCATTCCCGGCTGAATCCCACCTTGTTGCAACATGACCCCGACGTCAGCCATCAGTTTCTGATGGTCGTGTATTGGATCTAGTCCAAGCACCCGAACTTCACCAGAGGAAGGTTTGAGATATCCCTCAAGTGTTTCAATGGTTGAGGTTTTCCCGGCCCCATTCGGGCCAAGCAACACGAGTACCTCTCCGGTCTCGCCGACAAAGCTGACCCCATTAACTGCCCTGATTATTTCGCCATCCCGTCGGTATTCGACTGAGAGATCCTCAACGGAAATGGCTGACATGAAAGGCACAATACAACGCTGTCTTCGGAACCCTTTCACCACTAATGCTGTCCTTAGCGGCTACGGTCATTTAATGCTTGATATAAGACGACTGCGAACTGATTTTGCGACTGTCGAGGCAGGGCTGGCTCGTAAAGGGGCCGATACCGCAGGCCTTTCTCGTGTGGTTGAACTCGACGAAAAGCGGCGGGAGCTGAGTGAGCGCCTCGATGAGATGCGGGCGAATATCAAGGACCTCTCACGCCAGGTTGGAGATCTAAGGCGCCAAGGCCAAGGCGATGAGGCCGAAGCTGTCATGGCCAAGAGCCGTGAGTTAGGTGACGATGAACGTGATCTCTCGGCGGAGGTTGACGAGATTGCAAACGAGTTGCGCTCAATACTTTTGGTATTGCCCAATGAACCGGCCGACGATGCCCCGGCTGGTACTAGTGAAAATGACAACGTCATCACTCGCGTCGAGGGTGCCGATCGTAAATGGGAAGACCATCAGCGTATTCCGCACTGGGAAATTGGTGAGTCGCTCGGCATCTTGGACGTTGAGCGTGGCGTAAAACTTTCTGGCTCGATGTTTGTTGTCTATCGAGGAGCGGGCGCTCGCCTTGTTAGGGCGCTTTGCCAGTTCGCTCTTGACCGCAATTCTGACGCGTTTGAAGAAATCAGGCCCCCCACTCTCGTCAAGACCGAGACCATGATCTCAACCGGGCATCTTCCAAAGTTCGGTGATGATGCCTATCACCTTGAGCGAGATGATCTATGGGCCGTTCCCACCGCCGAAGTTCCTTTGACTTCGATGGCCCGCGATGAAATCCTCAATGAGGCTGACTTGCCGACGCGCCTTATGGCTCATACCTCGTGTTTCCGTCGTGAAGCGGGTTCGGCAGGACGAGATACCAGGGGTCTCTTGCGGGTGCACGAGTTCGACAAGGTCGAGATCCTTGCTTATACAACCCCCGACCAGGCTGCAGAGGTGCATCTCGATTTAGTGGCCCGTGCCGAGGCTTGTCTCATCGCTTTGGGCCTGACCTACCGGGTGGTAGATATTTGCGCCGGAGACCTCAGCTTTTCGGCAAAACGTTGTTTTGATCTTGAGGTCTATGCCCCAGGCTGTGACCAATGGTTAGAGGTTTCTTCGATCTCATGGTTCGGAGACTTTCAGGCCAGAAGAGCCAACATCCGCTATCGACAGAGTGAAGATCGCAAGGTTGGTCCAGTCCATACTCTCAATGGATCTGCTCTTGCAGTGCCTCGAGTGTGGGCGGCGCTGGTAGAGGTCTATAGACAGCCTGACGGAAGTATCGCCTTGCCAGATGTTCTGCAGCCATATTTTGGCGGTGCCACCGTTCTGGCCGGCCCGGGTTAGGAATCGCAGAATCGAGGGCCTGAGCGCGCGGTTTGGGTGCTTCAAGGTATGGAGGGGTAGATTATCCAGCCGTGACAACCGCACAGACAGTTTTCAGTATCGCGCTCGGCTCAGTCGCCTTTGTCATCACTGGTTTCGCTTTGCATGTGGTTGCATCGACCATGTGGGGCAACCGTTGGTATAGGGGGCGTTAGTGGGTGAGGTAAACCAACATCCGGTCGAGTCTTCCATTCGACCCGATCAAATCGTCTACAAGGGAAAGTCCGGCCAGTGGGCATTTATCACCCACCGAGTAACGGGCTTCTTGGTCTTTATGTTTCTGCTACTTCACATCATTGATGTGTCGCTCATAAACATCGATGCCGATCTTTACAACGAGGTTCACGAGCTTTACGGAAATATCTTGCTGCGCCTCTTCGAAGTGGGTCTGTTGTTCGCGTTGGTTTTCCACGCCCTCAATGGTTTGCGAATCGTCATTCTCGATTTCTTTCCAGGGGCAATCCGAAAAGAGCGCGCCATGAGTCTGATCGTGATGGTAGTGACAATCGCAGTGGTAATACCTGGCGGATATATCATCATCAAGCCTTGGCTTGAAGGGAACTTCTGATGACCACAGTTACTCAAGAGCCTTCAACGCCCGATCCCAGCAGGGCTGTGCGTCCAGGTCGAGGAAAGCGACCAAAGCAGAATTTTGAAACTTGGACATGGTTTTTCATGCGGATTTCCGGCTTGGTGTTGATCTTTCTGTCACTTTCGCACTTTGCAATTACCCACATCATCAATGACGTGGTCGAAACGGACGCTTCCTTCGTAGCCGAGCGTTGGGATAACCCGCTCTGGAGGCTCTTTGACTGGGCATTACTTGCTCTTGCTCTTGGTCATGGCCTCAACGGAGTGAGATGGAGCATTGATGACTATGTTTCATGCAAACTAAGACGAGGTGCCCTAAAGGCGCTTATCTATGGCGTGAGTGCCATCCTTTTCGCCTATGGCACCCTTACCATTGTGACTTACGAGCCCGACTCGAAGCCTGCGCGCTCTGGTGACCATATAGAGCGTCGCGACAATGGCAAGCAATACAGGGATCATAAAGAGGGTCCCAAGAAAAACTCCGCCATCTTGCAGCCAGATCTGAAGTGACGTTGAAAGATCTTCTACGGCAGATATCGGGCTAGTCCCGACTAATTCCCTGGGGTCACGGAGAAGATTATCTGCCCAGTAATAGATGAGATACACGCCTACGAGTACCAATAGGACTCCGGCTATGCGATCTGTGTACTGCAACATCTGACGCATTCGGCGCACTATCGACTCACGAGCAAGTGCAAGAGCAAGCGACAACACCATGAGTACAGCACTCATGCCAAACCCGTATGCCAAAAAAGCTATGAGGCCTGACAGCATGTTTGTTCTTTCTCCACTCCCTAAGACCATGACCAAAAAGATCGGCAATGAGCATGACAGCGACGCAATGGCATAGGACATGCCAAAGGCCATCATCGAACGCCATTGGCGGGTTTGGCCACCTTGATCTAATCGAGGAAGGACGATCTTGAGCTTGTATCCCTGAAGCATCGCGAGTCCTAAGAGAATCATTGCGACGCCAATTGCAATGCTCGCCCAGGGAATAAAGCGATAGATCGAATCAACTCCTGCATTGATGGGCAGGCCGAGGACTAAGAACACAAGAAGAAATCCACTCGATACAGCTGAACCCGCCAGAAGTGCTCGCGGCACCCCCCCTTGACTCTCAGCCTCGCTGTGGTCGCTACCAATGAAATACGAAAGATAAGCGGGCAACATTGGAAAGCCGCAAGGGTTAACTGTGGCTACCATCCCGGCGGTGAACGCCAAAGCTATAGGAGCTTCGATCATTTCGAAATCGTCTTGATCTTCGCTCGTATTTCGTCAGCGCTCATTTCACCTGGCACTGATTCGATGATTTTTCCATCAGCAGAAACAAAAAAGGTTGATGGCATAACGACGACACCCAAATCACTGGCGAGATTGCCACTTGGGTCACGAATTATGTCGTAGGTAATCCCTGTTTGATCAACGATCTTTTGGGCATCCTCGGTACTTTCCCTAAGTGAGACCCCCACAATTCTGATCTGATCGCCAAGTTCTTTGTTTACTGATTCAAATGCGGGCATCTCTTTGATGCATGGGGGGCAATATGAAGCGAAGAAGTTGATTACCAAAGGCGAGCCTCTGTAATCGGCAAAGCTGGTCGTTCCACCCTCAAGGCGCCCAAATGAGCGATCAGGAAGAGCGTCACTGCCAGGTTGCTTTCCCAGGGAGGAGGGTTCCTTGTTCTCTTTCGTAAATTTGAGGGGCGGAGCCGAAAGTTTCGGTTCTTTGATTTCCTCATCCATTAAAGCGTCGGCTGTGAATCCCGCACCCACCGCCACAGCGAAACTGACGAGCGCAATGAGAGTGCCTCGCCTCAGATAGGCCTTCCGGGTAAGGGGCACAGGAAGTTCATCGCTGGTCTGAGTATCCATAGTCGTATTATCAGGCTATCGGACTAGATGCGGGGTCGTATTTTCGCCAGGGCGGGTTAAGAGTCCTTTGGAAGGTCGGCCCCTACGCCTTTTGTAAGCGATGATTCTGCCATTTGAGATCAACTGTCCTCCCCACACGCCATTTGGCTCACGCCGCTCTATAGCGCCATCTAGGCAGGCTGAACTCAGCGGACACTGGCGACAGATTTGTTTGGCGCTTGCTATTGAGGAGGGATCTTCCGAGAAGAACAAGTCGGTCATTGCCACACACGCGGCTTGAGACCAATCGATGACCTCGTTTTCGATGATTGGAATTTCACAGATCGACATGATGGGTCTCCTTATTTTCTTTGTGGAAGATTTGCTTAGGGTGGTAGGGGGAAAAGAAAGAGGCCGCCGGATTGTCCCGACGGCCTTGGCGATTCCTAAGTGTGTTTCTACCTAGGGCGGGGACTCGTCGGTGGGGTGCCATACCTTGAATGCCATGAAATGTGGCATATCAACGGCAATATGGGAGACTGGCGATACAAAATACGCGCGTCGAGAAACAACTGTGAATGACTTTGGATTCGTCATGCTGTTTCTCATAAAAACTCTCCTGGACAAACGACGCCTCTATCGCATCACGATTAGAGGCACACGTCAAATGATTTTATGGACTTATCTAGATGGCGAGCTATTGGCCTGTAATGCCGTTGCCATGGCCGTGCAGACGAGAATGAACCCTGACGTTATTAAGAAAAGAGTGGGGAACCCACTGAGTTTCACGATGAGTCCGCCCATGAAGGCCCCGACACAAATCGCTGCCCATGTGGCGAGATGAAAAGTGCGTAGAGCATTTGAGTCGACGCTTTTTCCGAATGACAAATGGACTGCTTGAAAGGCTGCTCTCAAAAGAACGCTTGCACACATTGCTCCACCACTGGCGATGACAATTGGACCTAATGCGCCAACCAATGATCCGTTGGTAAGCATAGAAGTAACCCCATAGCTGATACCGCTCACAGCCAGGACCATGCTTATGGCATTTGAAAGACCTAGGCGTTGGCCAATTGATGGCGCCAATTGGCTACCAAGAAACGAACTTGCTGCAAGACCCGCCAATATGAAGCCATAGGCGGGGGCAGTGAGGCCAAGTGTGGCGGTTGTGTAAAGAACAAAAACCCCCAAGACCGCACTGGTAGCACCGGCGGTAACAGAGGCAATAATGACGACTGGTCGAGCACTTCTCGGCATTATCTGTTTGTCAGGTAAACGTCCGTCCAAGATCTTGGAATTAGGACTGGGTGCGATGGCAGTTTTGACAAAAAGGGCAAAGATGCCCCCAAGAGCATAAGCAACCATGGCCACCATGAATGGAGCACCCGCTACGACGCTGTACAGGAGTCCTCCCACTGGAAGGCCCACCAGGCCGATCCCAGCCATTCCAAGTGATCGTAGAGACGAACGGGCATCACTCGCGGCTGATTCATCTAACAAAACATCAAGTGTTTCGTCTTCTGCCTCGTCTGTTGATGCTTCTCCCAGACCAAAGACCAACGCTGCCAAGTAGATAAGAGGCAAAGTCTCCTTGTTGATTATTGCCAATCCACCCAACCCGACTGCCATGAGGGCTCGAAGCGTATTGGCGAGTCCCAGAATGGTTCGACGATCAGCCGGTGCTCGCACATTGATGTCGAAAAACTCAAAGCCAACCCAAGGGAGGTGCTGAGTTGCCATGACGCCGGCGATCGCTATTGGATTGTTGGTAAGTCCAGCCACAAGCAGCGGAAGTCCAACCGCAATCATTCCGTCTGCGATGCCAGTAAATGCGGTTGCTCGACGAAGTCGTCGATAGTCGTTGACAAAGTGGGTTGTGGCCACCAGGGAAGGCTAGGCGAGGTTGATTAGAAAGATAGTCTCGGGCCTGGCATTCTTCTTTGCAGGTAAATGAGCGATCGTTGGAGAAGGTCCATCTTATGAAGAAGGTCACAAAGGTTGCAGTAGGCGGATTTGCCGTTATAGGGGCCAATCGTCTCTACGAGAGCCTCTTCATTCGTGGGGTACGCCGCTACGTCGAGAAGATCGAATCCGACGTCGCTTACGATGATCTCGAGTTCTGTGAGGATGGCCAGCCCCTATTCCTTTCGAATCCCGACTATGACACGACACTGTTCTTTGTGGACGGCTTTCGTATTCGTCCTTCAGTGGGCATGAATCATGAGTGGTTGAGTTCAATTCACCACAACCTCAAGGTGAATATCCTGGCTCCCGTTATCGGCTTGCAAAGCATGCCTTTCTGGTTACGTAACAAGGAGTGGTCTTATTTAGAAGAGCTTCGCCAGGCAATACAGATTTACGACTCTTATCTCTCAGCTCGTGGACCCGGCCATCGCATGGTGTTGTCTTCCTTTTCGTATGGGTCGGTGGCGGCATTGACTATTGCGGCAAAACGCAACCCAAGTCAGGTGCTTCTCCTTTCGCCAGTTCCTGCAGAATTGGCACTTCCTGAGCAACAGATTGATCGTTTGCCTGGTTGGATTCGTGAATTTGCTCGCTCCGTTTTAAGAGCCGGCCTCAGATCTGAAGGCCTTTTTTATGGCCGGCGTTGGGGATGGATTCAATATCTGTTGCCTCACTACCTGCGTCCTGGCGGTGCAAGTGGGGGATGGGACATTGCCAACAGGCAGTGTCGTGAAAAATTCAATTCAGAAATACACAATGGTCAGGAGTTGAGACTTCGGGACTTGCTCGAGATTTATGATGCAATGAGATTTATCCGCACTCGATTGCTTGGCGATTTACGGGGCAAGAAGATCACGCTGTTCAGCGGTCTCAGAGATTCCATTATGACAAGAGAGACGGCTGCGCTATTTGAAGAACAGCTGGCCGAAGCGGGATGCGATGTCGAGCATCTTGTATATGAAAAGTCCGCTCACAACCTTCTTCTTGATAGTGAAGCAGACCGCGTAAAACAAGATTTCGCCGATCGAATCGAACAGGTTCGAAGTGCTGCATTAATTGACGGAGTTGAAGTCATCGATTTAACGAAAGCAGACCTCTCTTTAGAGGCAGCCGTTCAGTCCGAAGTGATCAGGTAACGCAGCTCTCCACTATCAGCTGAGCGTTCCCGTTGCGCCTTTCCCTCGATGCGAAGATGTTCAAGGTGAGCATAAGTTTCGCTTTCTGCCATGAAGCCCCAGTTGCGTTGTGAAAAAAGTTCATGAGATAGATCAGCAACAGAGGCCCACCCCAATTTTTCTGAAGCCTGCTTCAGTGTCTCGAAATGCTCTTCGTGATGAAGACGAATTTCTTGGACTCGCTCGACAAGATTGTTAAAAGGATGCCCATGCGCCGGCAACACGGTCTTTACCGAACTCAGCTGAGCGATTTGGTCGAGCGATTCCAGAAACGATGCCATGGGAGATGACCCACCCCCAACGCCTGCAATGTGGGGAGTAATAGTTGGGAGCACGTGATCGCCCGATATAAGAACATTCTCTTGTGGATCTAAAAGACATAGATGGTCAGGCGTGTGCCCGGGTGTGTGATGGGCAATCCAGTCCCTTCCGGCGAGTGAAATTATTTCTCCAGTACGCAGCTTGCGGCTGGGAGTGGGAGGGGCAAATCGACGCATTAGCGGCTTGAAAGCTTTGATGGCAGTAGTTCTGGCCAGCGCTCCCATTCCCGTTTGAGACGTCCAGGGCATTGGTTGTGACCATGGTGGGCCGTTGTGGGACCCACTCTGGTGGGCGAGACAAAGATCATCAGGGTCTTCATCATCAGTGTGGTCGTGATCTGGGTCAATACAGGGGTTTAGATCTGAGGACCATGATTGAAATGTCTCGTGAGCTACCAGTTCAGCTCTGGCAACCTTGGCGAGTCGAGCGGCTGCTCCATAATGGTCAGGGTGCGAATGCGTGACGATGACCGTGTGAATGTCACGCCTGCGATATCCAGCTTGGGTGAGGCGAGTACGCAATGCCTTCCAATTGCCTGGGCCAGGCATGCCAGGGTCTATGACGGCAGCCCCGTTCTTGTCTTCGAATAGATAAGTGTTTACGTGTCCAAGCCCTGGCATGCGAACAGGAAGCTGTAAACGCAAAACCCCAGGGGCAACCTCGATAATTTCTGCACTTGCAGGCTCTCGTTCTTGTTTTGAAGTCCTGTTCTCTGTGCTACTTTCCATCTCCACAAGAGTACTTGACCGTGTGGTCAAGTAATTGGCTGGGTTATTTGAAGACAGTGGTTCGGAAGTAACGCAGTTCTTCGACGCTCTCTCGAATGTCATCGAGCGCTCGGTGCCCACCGGCCTTTGAAGGCGCATCTTTTAGTGCCTCTGGATACCAGCGACGACTCAATTCTTTGATGGTCGACACGTCTATTGACCGATAATGAAGTAGCGACTCTATTTCTGGAAGATATGCGGCCAAGAAGCGGCGGTCAGTTCCTATGGAGTTGCCACAAAGGGGAACACTTGCTGGGTTGGCGATGTGCTCTTTGATAAATGCCATGGTTGCATCGCCGGCGTCACTGAGTTTGATAGTTGATGACTCAATAGCTTCGAGTAGTCCGCTGCGTTGGTGCATATTGCGCACAAATTCATCCATTGCTGCCAAAGCCTCGGCAGGCTGATTGATAACAAGGTCAGGTCCTTCTGCCACGATGTTCAAGTCGTCGTCGGTGATCAGTGTTGCAATCTCCACGATGACATGACGATCTGGTTCCAGGCCGGTCATTTCAAGATCCATCCAAACGAGCACGCTAGAGATCGTAGGCTGATGAGATGCCAGAAGTACGAGTTGTTGTATTAGACCCAGAATTACCACTGCCTTCATATGCCAAGCCAGGTGATGCAGGAGCAGATTTGTTTGCCCGAGAAGGGGCGAAGCTTTCAGCGGGCGGGGGCAGATCTTTAGTGCCCACCGGAATAGCAATCGCATTGCCCGAGGGCTTTGCCGGGTTTATCCAGCCAAGAAGCGGCCTTGCAATGAAACATGGAGTGACATGTTTGAATTCACCCGGTCTGATCGATTCTGGTTATCGAGATGAACTCAAGGTGATTCTTGTGAACACCGATCCCGATCAAGACTATGAAGTTGTAAGAGGAGATCGAATTGCCCAGCTCGTTATAAAACGAGTCGAACAAGTTGAATTCATGGTCGTCGAGAGTCTTCCAGATTCGAGCCGTGGTGGAGGAGGGTTTGGGTCAACTGGGTATCGCTAGCGTCAAGCGACTGAGCTCGTCTATTGGCGTGGTTGCCAAGATCACGAAGACGTTGCAAGCTACGAGCTAACAAGCGAGAGACGTGCATCTGTGACGTGTCCAGTCGCTGAGCTATTTCACTTTGGCTAAGGCCCTCATAGAACCTCAAGAAGATAATTACCCTTTCCTTGTCGGGAAGTTTGGATAACAAAGGTTCGAGGCCCGCACGCTCTTCGACGGCCAAGAGCCCTGAATCCACTTCACCTAAGAGATCGCCAATGCTGTTGAGTTCTCCCTCGGAGTCATACGAATCATCAAGTGATGAAAGCCGCTGGGCACCCCCTGCCTCCATTGCCTCATGGACTTGATCATGGGGAACCCCGACGCGCTTGGCGATGTCTGCTACTGAAGGAGAACCCCCTGCCTCAAGAGATAGGTCTTCAATGGCGCGACTTACCTGCAGGTAGAGCTCTTGGACGCTTCGTGGAACCCGTACCATCCAGCTGCGGTCACGAAAGTGACGCTTTAGTTCACCGATGATGGTTGGGGTGGCGAAAGTAGTGAACTCGAGGTGGCGGTCAGGATCGAAGCGTTCAACCGCCTTTACCAGAGCGAGAGAAGCGACTTGAACGAGATCCTCAAGCGGTTCTCCGCGATGTTCGAATCGCCTAGCCAAAAACTCCGCCAGTCCAATATGAGCTTTGACCAGTCGGTTACGGACCCTTGTATCTCCAGTGCGTGCGAATTCTTCGAAGGCGAGACGAACGGCTTTGTGGTCGGTTCTATCAAGCATCGTCATACCCTCGTGGCCCGACTCTTGATCAAACGGAATCGAGCTTGATCAGAATTTATGTCAAGTTCGTAATCATCAGTAACGGTTCCGAGGATCCTGTTCGATAGAGGATTGGATGAGGTCTGGTCTGAACTGAAAGTTCCAGACCCTGTGACTTCCAAAAATTCGGGGCCTAAACGATATGTAAGGCTTATCGAGCCCCCGTTACCTTCTGGACCAATCAGTTGGTGGCAGAGTTCGGCAACTGCGATCTTGAGATCCTCAATTTCGTCCAAGGTGAAATCAATGACTCCAGCCAAACTGGCTGCTGTAAGCCTGGCTACCCCCACCATTTCTGGACGAGCCGGCAGAACCAGATGAACTTCCTCGGTTGAGTCATGCAACGTGTTCTCCGAGCGACGATGGGCCAACAGTGATGGTATCGCGCTAGTTTGCGAAGATCATGGTGAAAAGAATGGAAGACCTGGCTCGTCTCGATCTGCCTGCAAATCCAGCTGTACTCGCAGTGGCTCGGACCGTTGTTTCCAGTACAATATCTTCAGTCGGTATCCCATTGGATGAACGCTTGGATGATGTTCGTCTTGCTGTCACCGAAGCTTGTAATCATGTAGTTCGCCAGATACCGACTAGTAATTCAAAGCCTCGTATCGAGCTGTCCTGCAGGGCAACCAATGATCGTTTAGAGATTCTTGTGGAGGCGTCTTTTGGCCAAGGTGATGTTCACGAGTCGCTTGATGAGCAGATATCAATGTCCCAAAACATTGAATCCGAGCAAAGTTGGGGCAAAGAACTCATGAGCGCACTTGTTGATGGCCTTGAGATCGTTGATCAAGAGCACCGGTCGGCAGTCGCTCTAACCTTTACTTATCAAGGTCCTAATTTTACTTACCAAAATCTTTAACTTTCTAAAGTCGGGTTGTCGCCCTGCCGAAGTAACTACTGTCAGAAGGCAAATGCTCATTTAAAACACCGCGACAATGGCAAACCCAAGGTGACTTGGGGACGCAAAGCCACGGGCCTCTTAGAAGGAGGTAGCCGGGTTATCGAAAGGTATCTATGAACAGTACGATCTCGAAGGAGTTTTCAGGGAGATTCGCTGGCTGCCTATATATTTCTGCCGCATCGCTTCTATTCATATACGCATTCATTCCTGCATTCGACACCGTTAACCAAGCCCTCTTAAGGAGGGCGTCCCTGGCTATTCTGTCTGCAGGTTTTTTGGCCGTGGTGTTTCCTTGGCGGCTCATCCCAAGGTGGATACAACTCTCACTTCCTCTTTACGCAATAGTTCTTGCCGTATTTGTTCCAGGAATGGTGGAAGCCGACCCGACATTGGGTTACCCATTCTTATTGCTGGTATTCGTATGGATAGCCATATGCGGTAATTGGGCGCTGGTATCGATCTTCTTTGCGGTCGCTTCGTTATCCATAGGACTCGCAATGGGTTTCGAAGATGCCATTGATGGTGATCAGGTCCTGATTGCCATCGATACATTGTTCGTGGCGCTGGTCGTTGGTTTGGTGCTTAGCTTCACGATGACGAAACTCGCTAAAGCTCAGACTCGGGCTAAGAGCCAGCGAGTGGCTTTAGAAGTCCTCGTGATGGCTGTCGAGGATCTTGCACAGCAGGTAACGGTCGAATCTGTCGGAGCAAAGGTTGGCGAGTACGCGAAGATTCTGACGGGTGGCTTGTGGTCTTCTGTTGTACTTCTCGACGTAGAGACCGAGGTTGTGGCTCGTTTTCATAACGGACCAGTAGATGATGGGCCAGTACAAGATGGGGTAGTCGAACAATGGCAGATGCCGATTTCGGTATGGGAGGAAATTTCTAACGGTGCCATTTGCATCACTGGCCCTGACGAACCTGCATGCTGGGAAAATACGCAAGGAGTTGGGAGCGTTATATGGGTACCGCTTCGCAGTGCTGGCAGCTCTATCGGAGTAATTGCCATTGCTCTTAAAGCGCCACCTGACGAGGTTGAGACGTTTGTAAAGTCGATTTCTCGAGGGCTTGCTTCACAGGCAGCATTGGCATTTGAGAGGGTTCATCTAACACTCTCGTTGCTTGATCAATCGATGCGAGACGAGTTGACCGGCACCGGCAACCGTCGTCATGCAATGGCACTGTTATCTCGGGTAGGCCCAGGCGATGGCGTGATGGTATTAGATCTTGATTTCTTCAAAGAAGTTAATGATTCTTTCGGCCACGACCGAGGCGACGAACTTCTGAGGCAATTGTCGACATATCTGACAGAGACACTTCGAGATCAAGATGCAGTCGCACGCTATGGAGGAGACGAGTTCCTGGCCATTTTATGGGGCGTTGACTCAAAAGCTGAAGAAGTTGTGCAACGACTCATGGAAGGTTGGCGGGCATTGAATCCAGCGACCTCGATGAGTGTTGGGGTGGCTATTCATTCAAGTGAAGTTTCTGCAAATGTGACCTTTCAACACGCTGACTCGGCGCTTTATGAAGCGAAAAATCGAGGACGCGACCAAGGAGTTGTTTCTCGAGATGGTGGTTCACACAACGACTCCACCATGGCTGTGCAGACATGAGCCAAACCATCTCAAATCGCTTTGTTGGACGTTTAATAGGCGTCCTATACCTTGCGGCCTCATTGTTGGCAGTTCTTTTCATCGTTCTGCCGGTTGAAGTTTCCTTCGATAGATCAAGCATGAGGCTCATTCTTGTCCCCACTCTTTTGGCGGGACTCTTTGGTTGTTTTGCACCCTGGGAGAAGTGGCCTCGTAAGGCAAGTTTGGGCCTTGTGGTATATGCCGCATTTCTGATTGCCGGTGGTGCTGTGGTACTCGACATAAATGTGTCCATCGGCTTTCCTTTTTATGTACTCATATTCGTCTGGGTAGGCATAGGCCACCCTCTCCTTACTTCTTGTGCCATGGCGCCAGTGATGGCTCTGGCTCTGCTCTTTACATTTTTGTTTGGTACAGAGGTAGATATAGATCAGATCGTGGAAGGAATTACCACTTTGATCATCGGAATCGGCATAGGCGAAATCTTGTCGTATGCAGTAGGACTACTTACTAAAACCGAGAGACGTGAAAGTGATCGTTCGCGAGACATCGCCATTGTTGTTGACGCAATTGAAGAACTTGCTTCCCAAGTAAGCATTGATGCTGTTGGCTCTACCGTTGCATGGCTATCAGGTGAGCTACTAGGTGGGAAAAGGGCAGTTCTTGCCTTGCTTGATGCAGATCTGGAAGTTGCCAATTACTACGGCTGGGGCTTTCCTGACGGACAAGAGACCACTGTTGAAATACCAATCTCGGTATGGGAAAGCGTTCGTGATGGTGAGGTATGCGTGACGTCTTCTGCGGACTTGGAGAGTTGGTCTGTTATCGATGGAATTCACAGTGTGTTGTGGGCACCGGTGTGTGGGCTTGACCTTTCATTCGGTTGGCTGGCAGTTGGCTTACCTGAAGAGCCAAGCCAGGTAAGGCCCTTCAGGCAGGCAGTTGGAAAAGTTTTGGCTACACAAGGTGGCGTTGCGTTTGAACGAATCCAATCGAATCTTTCCCTGCTGGATCGGGCTCATATAGATGAATTGACAGGTGTGGGAAACCGTCGCCACGCGATGGCGTTGCTTGCGAGAATCAAGCCTGGCGACGCAGTGGTCATGTTGGATATCGACCACTTCAAAGAAGTTAACGATTCATTTGGCCATCAAAGCGGAGACGAGCTGTTGAAGCAGTTAGCTGACTATCTGGCTGGGTCGCTACGAGGGAGAGACACAGTCGCGCGATTTGGCGGCGACGAATTCATAATTGTCTTGCACGAGATTGGAAATAAAATCGACGAGGTCACCCTTCGACTACTACAAGGGTGGCGGGCATTGATGCCCAGCGCTTCTATAAGTATTGGCGTTGCTTTGCATGAGAGCGGCAACACGCCTCAGATGACTCTTACGAATGCAGACATGGCTTTATATCGAGCCAAAAGCGGTGGACGCGATCAAAGT
>CAYGGL010000023.1:0-22381 GCA_964349215.1 uncultured Acidimicrobiaceae bacterium
GAGGTAATGGAACGTCTGTAGCCATAGATGGTTACGATGGCTCAACTTGTCATCAGCTAGGTAGTGTTCGTTGGTATTCATAGGGAGGCGGCTGTCGTGCATGTTGTTGTAGTTGGTTGCGGGCGGGTTGGATCATCTCTTGCCGCAGAGATATCAGGGCTTGGACATTCCGTTGCTGTAATCGATAAGCGTGAGACAGCTTTTCGTAGATTACCTATTGATTTTCCTGGAAAAAAGATTCACGGTTTTGGGTTCGATCGTGATCGACTCAAGGAAGCCGGAATCGAAGAAGCCTCAGCAGTCGCTGCTGTGACAAGCGGGGACAACTCAAACATCATGGTTGCTCGAATTGCAAGAGAAACCTTTGGTGTCGAGCGGGTTGTCGCCAGGATTTATGACCCGGGAAGAGCCGCCATATACGAGCGCTTAGGCATTCCATCTGTCGCCACCGTTGCGTGGACCACCGATCAGGCCATGCGCCGCTTGTTGCCTTCAGAGACACGTACAGAGTGGGCTGATGGAACAGGCACAGTCGTTCTTGTTGAGCGAATGTTGCCTGACCCTTGGGTTGGTAAGCCACTTGCGAAGATAGGAGAGGCGGGCAGCTGGAGAGTGATGGCAATCACTCGAGCAGGCCAAGCTCTGTTGCCTACGCCAAGTTTGATCGGTCAAGAGGGTGACACATTGTTGGTCGTCGTGACGACTGCGGCTCTCGAAGGCTTCGAAGAGAGAATGGCTGGCGAGAGTGTTCAAGGAGGCGGTCACTGATGAGAGTCGTAATTGCAGGTGGAGGCAACGTGGGATTACACATTGCCGCGGATCTCAATGCAGCTGGTCATGATGTGTTGGTTCTTGAACAAGTTGAAGAAATTGTTAAGAGAGCAACTAGTTCGGGTGAATACGACGGCATCTCTTTTAAGGCCGTTGATGCTTGCGAGCTCGCGGCATTGGCCGAGATCGATCTTGCGACCGCAGATGTGGTTGCGGCCGTAACGGGTGACGATGAAGACAACCTTGTCGTGTCACTGATCGCTAAACAAGAGTTTGGTGTGCCAAGGGTTGTCGCGCGAGTGAATCATCCGAAGAATGAATGGATGTTCAACGAGACTTGGGGTGTTGACGTAGCTGTATCGACTCCTCATCTCATTACAGCGCTTGTCGAAGAAGCTGTAAGCGTAGGTACTCTTGTTCGACTCTTGCAGTTTGAGGGAGGCAAGGCTCGTTTGGTTGAGGTCACGCTTGCCAGTGATTCCCCAGCTGCAGGACGCCAAGTTTCAACCCTTGATCTACCTCGTGATTCCACACTGGTGGCGATCATCAGAGCCGAACATGTTGTTGTGCCAAGGGGAGATACGTCTCTTCAAGTTAATGATGAGGTTCTCGTGTTGGTGACCCCAGATTCTGAGGGAGATGTCCGTACCGCACTGGTTGGACGTTAAGACTCGGGTTGACCTTAGGAATCCGGAACCCTAGCTGCGCTGCCAGTCCTTCCAAACTGGGTCGTAACCTGTAGCCCTTAGTGCTGTGGCAACTTCTGCAGCGCTGCGGTGGTCGCTCACTTCAAACTGGGGGTCGCTGAGATCTGGGGTTGTGTAACCCCCCGGTTCGGTGCTCGACCCAGCGGAGACCGTGGTAATACCAAGAGGAATCAGTGCGTCACGAAGTTCTGCTGACTCTCGAGTGGACAAAGTGATGCCCACGTCTGGCAGTGTGAGTCGCAGCGCGCAAATCAATTGAACAAGTTGCTTGTCATCTACTGGGTTTTGGGGTTCAAAGTCACCAGCTGCCGGGCGTAAGCGGGGCAGTGAAACGCTGATCTCGCAACGCCACAGGCGCCGAGTCAGCCCTGTCGCATGAGCTGCGAGACTCAATGCTTCGGTTTGCCAATTTTCATGCAAACCAAGCAGGGTGCCGATTCCAATTTTTCGCATGCCCGCTTCTCCACCACGATCGGGTGCACCAAGGCGCCAGTCATAGTTTCGTTTCTTGCCCTTTAGGTGCACTTTGCCATAAGTGGTTCGGTCATAGGTTTCTTGATAAACGACTAGACCGTCGCATCCTGCTTCAACTAGTCGTTGGTAAGTGGTCGTGTCCCACACCTGAACTTCGATCGAAAGCTCATCGACCACCGGAGCTATTGCCTCTACGCAAGAAACCAGATAGTCGGGGTTGACGATGCGAGCGTGCTCACCTGCAACAAGCAATAGGTGGCGGAAACCCCTGGCCGCCAACTCTTCAGCCTCGACTCGGGCTTCTTCAGGAGAGAGGGTTCTTCGAGTGATGGGGTTCTCAGCGGAGAAGCCGCAATATGTACAAGTCGATACACACTCGCTTGACAGATAGAGGGGCGCAAAGATTCGCATGGTACGACCAAATCTCTGAAGCGTGAGCTGGTGCGATGCGATGGCCAAGTCTTCGAGTCGACCGGCTGCTGCATTCGAGATCAAGACTGCGAAGTCACGCAGGTCTCTACGTTGAGAATTGAGTGCTCGCGTGACATCGTCAGGGCCAGCCTCATCAGCAATCGCTTGTAGCTCTTTCAGGTCGGTGGCAATCAGGTCGGCCGCTGCTGTGTTTGGAGGGACACCTTCAGGACGTTTCTCTAAAGAAACCGCTGTTCGAGATGCATTCGATGCGAGTGCAGTCATGAAGATGAAAGATTCAAGAATCCTGTGAGCGGCGACGATGACGCCGCCGTTGGTCTTTGTGCTCCAAGTCCTGCGAGAAAGGCCTTTCGTCCTGCTTGAACTCCGAGACGAAAGGCATCGGCCATTGCCGCTGGGTCACGAGCGATGCTGATAGCGGTGTTGACCAAAACTGCGTCAGCCCCAAGCTCCATTGCCTCTGCAGCGTGCGAGGGTGCGCCAAGTCCTGCATCTACTACGACTGGAATCAGCGCCTGTTCGATGATGATCTCCAGGGCGTCGCGAGTTCTCAGACCGTTGTTTGATCCGATCCATGAACCAAGTGGCATTACTGTCGCGCACCCTGCTTCTTCGAGGTGCTTGCACAGAATCGGATCAGCCGGGCAATAGGGCAACACGGTAAAGCCTTCTTCAACGAGGCGTTCTGCGGCACGCAGGGTATGTATGGGATCGGGTAATAAATAGCGAGGCTCGGGAGTCACCTCAAGCTTTATCCATCGGGGGTGTCCTGCCGCAGCGGCAAGCCGGGCAAGGCGCACCGCCTCGTCGGCATCGAGGGCGCCGGAGGTGTTGGTCAACAGCAAGATATTTTCGGGGAGGGCGTCAAGGATGCTGTCCTCGCCCTGACCAGAAAGGTCGACTCTTCTCAAGGCAACAGTCACCATCTCTGTTTCTGAAGCTTTGATGGCACCCCGTAGGACCTCGGTAGAGCTGAACTTTCCAGTCCCCAAAAAAAGACGAGACCGAAATATTCGCTCAGCAATAACCAGTGGGTCATAAATTTGGTATTCGGTCATGGTGATTCCTATGCCCCGTTTCAAACAGGCCATGTTCAAGGCCATGTTCAACAGGCTATCTCGGAAACACGCCCCATTGGCCCTAGGATCGCATCTGTGAATACTCGTCGGCTCATAGTCACAGCGGTGGTCTGTGGCGTTGTAATCGTTGCTGCTTTTGCGATTCAGTTCCTGCAAATGAACGGCTGAAATCTATGTGAGTGGTTTATGGACCTGCGGGTAGCCTAAGGATGAGTTCGCCTTTGGGCGAGCGATCAATCGAAGAAAGGGAATAGGGCGTCGTGGCTGACCAGTTCGATGTTGTGATCATTGGTGGGGGTCCTGGGGGTTATGCCGCAGCGTTGTATGGGGGAGCTGCCGGTCTTTCGATTGCACTGGTTGAGCGTGACAAGGTGGGGGGCACGTGCTTGCATCGAGGTTGCATACCCGCCAAAGAATTACTTGAGTCGGCCTCTGTATTTCGTACAGTCAAAGATGCCGCAACGTTTGGGGTACAAGCTGGGGCTCCGTCTATAGATTTCTCGGTCACTATGCAGCGCAAGGGCCAAGTTGTAGATGGTCTTTGGAAGGGTCTGACCGGCTTGCTCAAGGCCAGGAAAGTCAAGACCTATGCGGGTACGGGAACTTTTTCAGGCAATGGCCAAGTAGTTGTGACAAGCGAAGATGGAACAACCACCGAACTTGTCGGTACCAGTGTGATTCTTGCCAGCGGATCTGTTCCACGAACAATCCCAGGTTTTGAGATAGATGGACGTTTTGTTCAAACCTCTGACGAGGTGCTTTCGACCAATGACCTTCCTGGCTCAGTGGCTGTTATCGGCGGCGGCGCTATTGGTTGCGAATTCGCCTCGATGATGCTTGACCTGGGGGTCAAAGTGACAATGCTGGAGGGTCTTCCAAAGATCCTTCCCGGTTGCGACAGCGACGTAGCCGAAGTTGTACGCAAGAGTTTTGTCAAACGAGGGATGGATGTGCGTACCGGGGTGGCAGTCAGTGGCCATACCCCGGGAACAACCGGCACGACTGTCCATTTGGAAGGCGGCGATTCGATCGAAGTGGATCGCATCATCGTTTCAGTTGGTCGACGCCCGCTTTCGGAGTCTCTAGGTCTGGACGGCACAGGCGTCGAGGTCGATGAGCGAGGTTTTGTAAAGGTAGATGCCACATGTCGAACGAATGTTGCGGGCGTGTGGGCAATCGGTGATCTGGTGGCAACCCCCCAGCTTGCACACATCGGTTTTGCCGAGGGAATGGTCGCGATCAGAGACATTCTGGGCGAGTCACCGATGCCGGTAGCTTATGACCGCATTCCGTGGTGTATCTATAGCCATCCTGAGGTGGCCTTCGCCGGTCATTCAGAAGAGTCAGCTCGTGAGAGTGGTTACGAGGTTGTTGTATCGAAGCACCAATACAGAGGCAATGGGCGAGCATTGATAATCGGTGAGCCAGAGGGCCTGGTGAAGGTCATTGCGGCCAAGGGGCCCGATGGACGAGCTGGGCAAATTCTTGGGGTCCACATGGTTGGGCCTTGGGTAACTGAGCAGCTTGGCCAGGGTTATTTGGCGGTTAACTGGGAAGCAACCGTTGATGAAGTTGCGGCGTTTATTCAACCCCATCCGACTTTGTCCGAATTGTTTGGTGAGACTGTTATGTCAATGACGGGGAGAGGACTGCACGGCTGATGGCTGATATAACGATGCCCCAGCTTGGTGAGACCGTGACCGAGGGCACGATCACCAAGTGGTACAAACAAGTTGGCGATCCAATCGCTGAAGATGAAACTCTCTTTGAAGTTTCCACCGACAAGGTTGACTCAGAAGTCCCTTCGCCTGTTAGTGGATATGTGACCCAGATCTTGGTTCCCGAAGGGGAAACCGTCGATGTGGGTGTTGTTCTTGCTGTTGTGGGCGACAGCCCAGGGGGTGGGGGCAGTGCTGGAGAGGCGCAGCCGATTGTGGCTGCAGAACCTGCTCCAGTACCGGTTTCCCAGGAACCAACTCCTGCACCAGAACCCGCAGCACAACCCACACCCGTCGTTGCGGCACCGCCAGTGGTGAGTACTCCATTGCCCTCGTCCACGACTGGAGCCGGCCGCCTTCTTTCGCCTGTCGTGCGCCGTCTCGTTACAGAACATGCTCTTGATCCTGCACAGATCGTGGGCACTGGAGAAGGCGGACGTATCACTCGCAATGACGTATTGAGCTTGGTCGAAGATCGAGGCCGTTCTGTGGCACCCTCGACTGCCATGCCAAATGGTTCTGTGGCTGCTCCGAATGCACCAGCCGCTCAGGCCTATTCTCCCCCGGTTGCCGGGGCTCGCGACGAGGTTATTCCTTTCTCGAACATTCGCCGCAGAACCGCAGAACATATGGTTCGTTCGCAGGCAACCTCGGCTCATGCTCTTGTAGCGATTGAGGTTGACTACGAAAACCTTGACCGCGTGCGTCTTGCCAATCGAGAGGCTTTTAAGGCTGAAGAGGGACTAAGTCTCACCTATCTCCCATTTATCGCCCGTGCTACGACCGATGCGATTAGGGAGTTCCCTCAGGTCAACTCATCAGTGGGTGCTGATGAGTTGATCGTGCACCATGACGTGCACCTGGGTATCGCAGTTGACCTTGACTTCAACGGCCTGATGGTACCGGTGATCCATGACGCGGGTGGAAAGCGCCTTCGCTCTCTTGCACGTGAGATCTCAGATCTTGCCGGCCGCGCCCGCACCAAAAAACTTTCCCCCGATGATATTGCCGGTGGCACTTTCACAATTACCAACCCTGGCCCGTTTGGTACCTTCATGACAGCTGCCGTCATTAACCAACCACAGGTCGCCATTCTTTCTACTGACGGGGTCAAGAAACGCCCTGTTGCAGTGAGCCTTCCTGACGGAACCGATGCGGTTGCTATTCACCCAACAGGCAACCTCGCATTGTCCTGGGACCACCGAGCCTTTGACGGTGCTTATGCAGCATCATTTGTGGCCAAGGTGAAGGAGATTATCGAGACTCGGGATTGGGCCGCGGAACTGTCATGACGCGGCCCCTTAGGGTCCGTTGGCTTGGACGAGTTGCTTATGGCGACTCGCAAGCTCTGCAACAGTCATTGGTTGAGCATTCGGTCGATAATCACCTGCTCTTGTTGGAACACCCGCCTGTTTATACCCTCGGACTACGGGCAGACCCGGCAAACATGTTGGTCGACCCCACCTCGGTGGGAGCTGAAATGGTACGGACCAACCGAGGTGGCGACATCACCTATCACGGCCCTGGCCAACTGGTTGGGTATCCGATTTTGACATTGGCCGGTAAGGGTAAGGGCAATATGGCCGACACGGCTGAGTATGTGTCGGCGGTCGAACAATTGATCATCGACGTTCTTGATGACCTGGGTCTTTCAGGAGCCCATCGAATACAGGGGTATCCAGGAGTTTGGGTTGGAGACTCCAAGATTTGTGCCATCGGCGTACGTTTCAGTCGGGGTCGAACCATGCATGGCTTTGCTCTCAACGTTGACCCGGACCTTTCGATGTTTGACCACATCATTCCCTGTGGCATACCCGACAAAGGGGTTACCTCTTTGGCCGAACACGGCCTTAAGGCCACCATGTTCGAAGTGGTAAATGCTGTTATAACTCGGGCGGGGGAGTTGTGGGGATCGGGCGAGATTGAGCGTCAAGACCTTGCTTGGCGGGTAGTGCCCTCTGATCTGTCGGCCTTTAGCCGAGGTGAGGCGGGTGGAGTTTCAGTCCGAATCAAAGGGCGTTTGGCGGAGGCTGGAGTACCCCAAGGGCTTTCTATTACTGAGCGCAAGCCTGCCTGGTTGCGGGCAAAGGCTCGTATTGGTTCTGAATATCTGGAACTCAAGCGGACCATGCGTGAGCTGTCTTTGGTAACAGTTTGTGAAGAGGCGGGCTGTCCAAATATTTATGAATGCTGGGCTGATCGCACCGCAACCTTCATGATCAATGGCGATCGCTGCACCCGAGCATGTGGGTTCTGTTTGGTCGACACCCGCCAACCCGAGCCGATTGCTATCGACGAGCCCGAAAGAGTTGCTGAGGCAGTTGCTCGCATGAATCTTGCCCATGTTGTCATCACCACTGTTGCAAGAGACGACCTCGACGATGGCGGAGCGGGAGCGTTCAACAAAACGATCGCTGCCATTCGTTCCAACACGCCCGATTGCGATGTCGAAGTCCTCATCTCTGACTGCAAGGGCGACCCGGCCTCGCTTGATCTCATATTTTCTGCACGTCCAAATATTGTGAACCACAACCTTGAGACCGTTGTTCGTTTGCAACGAGCGGTGCGTCCCTCGGCTGGTTATGCGAGGTCATTGGCTGTGTTGGCCAGAGCAAAGGCTGCCGGCCTGACGACAAAGTCGGGCATGGTCTTGGGAATGGGTGAGCGTGATGACGAGGTCATTGGAGCAATGGCCGACTTGGCTGGTGTAGGCGTAGACATAGTTACCCTCGGCCAGTACCTGCGACCCACGCAACATCATCTACCTGTTGATCGCTGGATCGAGCCCTCAACATTTGAGATGTTTGCAGCTCTCGGCAAAGAGATGGGAATCGGCCACGTCGAAGCATCACCCCTAACAAGATCGAGCTACCACGCCCGCCAAGCCGCCTCAGCCGCAAACAACGAGCCTTGGGAACCGGCCTTGGTGCAATCATCTGCCCGGCTCGCTGCACGTACGGCACCTGAGTGGTAGCCCGTAACGACATTATCTGGGCATCATTTATTAACAAGCGCAGCGATCATCTTGGATGTGCTGCCAGGAAGGTCCAGATCTCAGCAGATGAGTCATATGCCTGATATGGGGAACGCTCAGAGTTGCTGAGACCAGAACTGGCGTGACCCATCCATCCATGGTTTGCTCCCTCGACCTTTACGAAAACGACCGATACTCCCTCCTCACAGTTTCCCCAAGTACTGGTGATCACGTCGGTGTTGGTCTGGTCGGTCTTGGTCGTGGGAGTCCTGTCACAACCGTTCTTAGTTGCCATGGTTGTCACGCTTTGAGTCGGCGAGTTGAAGTCCACAGAAGAAATGCCCGAGCCCTTGCCGCCATTAATTGGGACGTTTGTATCGGCTGTCCCATGAATGTGAATCAGCGATACCGGGCGCCCTGGCGTGCAGGGGCCGAAGCCATTGGTCCCCGATTGAATCCCCACTGCGACGATTTTGTCGGACAATTCACAAGCAAGGCGGTAAGCGAGCATTCCACCATTTGAGTGACCCGTTGCATAGATCCGAGAATTATCGATTTGATATTGCGTCTTGACTTCGTCGATAACTTTGGAAATAAAGCTCACGTCGTCAATGTCCTCGGCATTCTCTGCTGCGAAACCACAGCAGTCACCAGCGTTCCAAACGCCTCCCTTGCCCGGTATTCGTGCGATGTCGTTGCCGTCCGGATATACGACCAGGAAGCCTGCTTTGTCGGCGACCTTGTCGAATTCACTTGTCTTTTCAAACTGTTCACCCCAGCCCGTTCCCCCGTGAAGTGCCACAACAAGAGGAATTATCTGATCAGAGGGGATCGAGGATGGTACATAAATGCGGTAGGTCCGTTCATGCCCATCAGGTGTGAGTATCGATCGCGAAACTGTGCCAGGCGCAAGCGTCACTTTCGGTCCGCTCGAGCTGACGGGCTCGCTGTTGCTTGGAGCAGTGCTGGTGGTCGTGACCTTAGGCACCGAGGTGCCGGCGGAGCGCTCCACTTGTTCTTTACGACAGCCGGCCCAGGAGACCAAGATCAAGACCACTAATAACAAGGTTCCTGAACTCTTTACAGATCGGGAACTCGTCATGGACATCGAACCTCCAAGGAGAGAACATTAGTCGGGGAGGCGGCGGCTGAGGAGTAGGCCGACTACTGCCATTAGGGCTGCTTGAAAGAAGGCCCATCCGAGTCCGGTTCGAGGTGTCCACTTGAGAGCATCGCCGATAGCGATTAGTGCGCCTCCGATGCCTGCACCTATCGAGATGCCGAGAACGTCTGCCAGTTGCATGGAGGCACTTGCAGCCCCTTCTCGTCGGGGCTCGGCATGTCTCAAGACCAACAGCGATATCGGGGCATATGCAAGACCCATGCCAAGACCCGCTATGCCCCAGCTGAATACAATCACTGCCAGCCCTACCGATGGGATCAGTACTAAGGACGTCATTGCGATGCCGACCAAGATCAACAAATATCCGCATTGAATCAAGGTGCGGGGCCCCCACGTTGTGACCTTGCGTTCTTGTATCCATGAACCGGCTGTCCAAGCCAAACCCGCTGCGGTTAGAGCAGCACTTGCCATAGTTGTGCTGGTGTTGCGTATGGAAGTCACGCTCAAAGGCACGTAGGCATCGGCGGCAAAGAAAGCGAATGTCAACATCGCTCGGCTCAAGATGATCGCAGGTAATCCAGGTTTGGCACGAAGTGTTCCTTCTGGAACCAAAGTTAGTAACGGTCTCCACCCGACTAAGGCCCCGATAGCAATCAGTGCAAGTGCTGCAAGTGGAGTTGATCCAATGGACAAACCTGCGAGAACCAAACCTGCGCCAACTGTTACTCTCATCGCTGCACCAACTCTGATGGGCAGGTCCTCGGAACCGCGTTGGTTTGTGAGATGGCGTAGTGATGGAATCGTCAAAGACCCAGAAAGAGCTACCAATGGTAGGAGCCCGAGAAATACCCAACGCCAACTCCACTGATCAGAGATAGCGCCGCTGATGACCGGACCCAACAAACTTGGTAGCACCCAGGCCGAAGACAGAATGGCAAACATGCGAGGGCGTGCAGCTTCGCTATAACTACGTCCAATACTCGCATAGACCACAGCCGGTATGGCCCCGCTACCAATGCCTTGCACGATTCGAGCAAAGACCAGAAGCGCCATGGAAGGGGCCAAACCTCCCATGATCAGTCCAATTGAAAACAGGCCAAGTCCAAGTGCAAATGGTCTCAGGGGTCCGATTCGATCAGCCAACTGTCCGGCTATGACGATGCCAAGCAAACTCCCCAGAAAGTACGCGCTGAATACCCAGCCATAGAGGTGTATATCACCCAGGTCTCGTTCAACCGCCGGGAGAATTGTGGCAACGGCGAGAGCTTCGAAACCAACCAATGTGATTGTCAAGACCAGTCCAATTGTCAGCGGACGGCGATGAGGAGCCCAAACACTTGAGGCAATATCACTAGCGGCAGTATCAGTAGCGCCAGGGCTATCTGGTTCCTTGGTATCATCGCTGCCACTTTGGGAAAAAGTCACCTGGTTAGTCTGTCTTACTTTCAAGGCAGACTCGCCGTATGGGCTCGTTTCGTTGTGAGGACTGTCGGCCCGATACGGTCAAGTCGTGATTCGCCTCGATGCAGCTACCGTCCTTTTGCAATGGGCCGTTGGGGGCATGGCGTTTTGTTGGGTCACGACACGACGCCGTGAGGTTGGTATTGGCTATGGGTGGTTATTGCGTGGCACATATTTGGTTTTTGCCGTTAGTTCGGTAGCGGCTGCTCAATTCATCGGACCTGTGGTGGCTCGAGATGTCGCTGCCGTAGGTGTGGCGTTGGCGGTAGCCGCGGGACTTGTCGTTTCAATACTTCGGCGTCGAGCCGGCGTTGCAGGCGAACATGTCCGACAGATTGAGCGCTCTGCCAGGGTTACAGAGATGACTGGCATAGATCGTGTGGCGCAAGATCGCGATCTTGAGGCCAAGGAGTTTCCTCCTGTGCTCGATCTCATTCCGGTCTTGATAGGGGTGGTCGGCCTTGTGTTTGCCGGACTCGATGCGACAGGTGACGGTTCGACTTTTGTGTCACTTCTTCGCGTAATGACCGGGGCAGCTTTTTTGGGAGCAGTTACAGATGCCATGTTGTTGGGTCACTGGTATCTGGTTCAGCCTGGCCTTGCCCGTGGACCTTTGCTCGAGTTGGTGCGCTGGCTCGCCATCATCTGGCCCTTTGAGGTTATTGCCTTGATGTTGCCAACCGGTATGGGTTCGGTGCTATCAGGCGCAATCGATGATGGCTATAACGGCACACTCGGTTGGTATTGGCTTGCTTCAGCGCTCGGCACGATTATTTTGTGCGGGGTGACCAGGGCGGCATTGCGTGAGCGTTATTACTCAGCCGTTATGGCAGCTACGGGTCTGTTGTATCTGGCCATCCTCACTGCCTTCAGCACAGACCTGGTAGCTCGCGCTCTCTTAGCTTCTTAACGCCTCGACCTCTAAGTCGAGCCTTGGTGAAAGCCGTTATCGAGCCACGAAGTATTTAGCACGAGGATGGTGACAGATTATTGCCGAGGTTGATTGCTCGGGTTGGAATTGGTATCCGGTTTCTTCACTTACCTCAATGCCGATGCGCTTGGCCTCAAGTAGCTCCGATACCTTGACGTTATCCTCCAAGTCGGGACAGGCGGGATAGCCCCACGAGTAACGCCCACCTCGGTACTGTTGGCGAAAGAGTCCGGCGATGCTCGGCCCGTCCTCTTGTGCAAATCCCCATTCTTCACGAATGCGACGATGCCAGTACTCGGCCAACGCCTCAGCGAGTTCCGAGCCAAGTCCGTGTAGGTGTAGATAATCCTGATACTTGTTGGCGCCAAAAAGTTCAGCCGTTTGTCGTGAGATTCTTTCGCCCATTGTGACGATGTGGAATGCGGCGTAGTCGATTTCGCCGGACTCAATCGGGCGAAAGAAATCAGCAATGCACAAATAAGGCGACTCGCTTTGGCGAGGGAAGCTAAAGCGCGAAATTTCTGATTTACGTTCCGGGCTATCCCAAATGACAAGGTCGTTCCCCTCGCTATTGGCAGCGAAGTAGCCATATGCAACTTGAGGAATCAACAAGTCCTCAGAGATAGCGCTCGCGAGCACCTCTCGATAGATGGGCCTGATGCGATCTTTAAATGCATCATCAGCTTCGCCCTTCTCGGGTCGGTATTGCCACTGATTTCGAAATAGGGCCGTCTCATTGACATAGCGACCGATTTCATCAATGGCTATACCCTTCACCACCCGTGTGCCCAGAAAGGGTGGTACGAACACAGGGTTATCAGTAACAATCTCAGGTGAGCGTTGTGGAATCTCACTTGGGTCGACCGCAGCCTTGGGTGCCCGTTTGGGAAGGTCTCGACCTCCAGGATCTCGCCCCCAACCATGGGCACTTTCATCTGGGTTGCGTTCCAGCTCGACGAGGCGATCCATGATGCTAAGACCCTCGAAAGCATCTTTGCCATAAAAGACCCGGCCCTCGTATACCTCACGAAGATCACGTTCGACATAAGTTCTGGTGAGTGCAGCGCCGCCCAACAACACTGGAATGTTCGAGAGGTTCCTACTATTTAGCTCTTCGAGATTTTCACGCATGATCAGCGTGCTCTTTACCAACAAGCCACTCATGCCAATCGCATGGGCGTTTATTTCTGTTGCCTTCTCAATCATCTCGGCGACTGAGACTTTGATGCCGAGATTGCAAACTTGATAGCCGTTGTTGGTGAGAATGATGTCTACAAGGTTCTTGCCGATGTCATGCACGTCGCCTTTAACCGTGGCCAAAACGATCCGGCCCTTATCTCCCTGATCAGTTTTTTCCATATGGGGCTCTAGGTAAGCAACCGATGTTTTCATCGTCTCTGCAGACTGCAATACAAAGGGCAATTGCATCTGGCCCGATCCGAAAAGGTCTCCAACTACCTTCATGCCGTCTAGTAAGACGTCATTGACGATGTTCAATGCAGGCATTCCGGCTTTCAGTGCTTCCTCAAGATCAGCTTCGAGGCCATCGCGATCACCATCAATAATGCGGGTCTTCAAACGTTGCTCGACCGTCCAGCCGCTGCGGTCTTCTTTGACGAAGTCGGCAGCGCTGACGCCTTCAAACATACCGAGCAGTACCTGCAGTGGGTCGTAATCGTCTCGACGTCGGTCATAGATCAAATCGAGACATACTTCGCGTGCTTGTTCATCGATTTTCGACAAAGGCATAATGCGAGCCGCATGGACAATGGCCGCGTCGAGTCCAGCTTCAACGCACTCGTGGAGGAAGACTGAATTGAGTACATGTCGCGCTGCGGGGTTGAGACCGAAACTGACATTGGAAAGTCCGACAATGGTTGACACTCCGGGGAGTCCAGCCTTGATCGCCCTAATTCCCTCGATGGTCTCTATGCCGTCACGTCGGCTTTCTTCCATGCCGGTAGAAAGTGGCAACACCAGTGGGTCAAACAACAGGTCGCTTGGTTCCAATCCGTAACGGTTGACGGCCAAATCATGAATTGCTTTGGCGGCGCGCAGCTTCCATTCGGCGCTACGGGCTTGACCCTCTTCGTCTATGCAGGTGCAGACCACCGCTGCCCCATATTCACGCGCAAGTGACAAGAAACGATCGAGGCGGGTGCCGACTCCATCACCGTCTTCAAGATTGACCGAGTTCAGAATTGCCTTGCCACCGATCCAGCGCAGTCCTGTTTCTATTACTTCAGGCTCAGTCGAATCAAGCATGAGTGGAAGCGATGCTTGAGTGGCGAAGCGACTGACGACCTCCTCCATATCAGATACGCCATCTTCACCGGTGTAATCAACGCACACATCAAGGATGTGAGCACCTTCTTTAACCTGGTCTTTCGCCATTGCCACACAGGTATCCCAGTCACTTTCAAGCATGGCCTCGCGAAACTTCTTAGAACCGTTGGCGTTTGTGCGCTCACCCACTACCAAGAAGCTTGTCTCTTGGTGAAATGGCACCGCCGTATAAATCGACGACGCGGCCGGCTCATGTTGAGCGCTGCGAGCTGCCGGCGTGAGATCGGCGCAGCGTTCGACTACTGCACGCAGGTGTTCTGGAGTTGTTCCACAGCATCCACCAATGACCGAGATTCCCAGTTCGGTGACGAACCTCTCCATATGGTCGGCGAGTTGTGCCGGGGTTAAGTCGTAATGCATCTTGCCCTCGACAACCGAAGGCAAGCCTGCATTTGGCAAACACGAGATGGGCATGCGGGCATGGGCACTGAGGTGGCGAAGATGCTCGTGCATTTCGGTTGGGCCAGTGGCGCAATTGATACCAATGATGTCTGGGCGCATGGCATCAAGGGCGGTAAGTGCTGCTCCAATTTCGGTACCTGGCAGCATGCGTCCAGTTAGCTCAATCGTGACTTGCACCTGTATCGGAACTTGGCGCCCGGCGCCTGCCATAGCGCGGCGCACGCCTACCATGGCTGCCTTTGCCTGTAGTAAGTCAAAGACGGTTTCGATAATAAACAGATCGACTCCACCGCTGAGCAGTCCCCGCGCTTGCACCTCATAGGCGTCACGAAGTTCGACAAAGCTGATATTTCCCAATGAGGGGAACTTTGTCCCCGGGCCGATTGAGCCTGCGATCCAGCGGGGACGATCAGGAGTCGAAAAATCGTCTGCAACTGATCGAGCTATACGAGCAGCCTTTTCCGAAAGTTCTTCAGCACGATCAGAAATTCCGTATTCACCCAACGGCACCGAGAATGAACCGAACGAGTTGGTCTCGACTACGTCAGAACCGACTTCAAAGAATGAAGCATGTAGATCTGCGATTACATCCGGACGAGTGTCGACCAAAATTTCATTGCATCCCTCGAAGGATTCCCCACCAAAATCGTCAGCTGTAAGATTTCGCAATTGTAAGTTGGTGCCCGTTGCCCCGTCATAGATAACCACGCGTTGATTGACGGCATCAAGGAAACTGTTCATCGCAACAGGCTACCTATGCACATCGTCAGCGCCTATGGTTCGACTGTGAAGATCTACACGCGCAAAGGTGATGATGGCACTACGGGGTTGTATTACGGCGGAAGAGTGGCGAAGAACGACCCGGCCCCACGAGCTTATGGAGCAGTTGATGAAGCCCAAGCGGCCCTGGGAATGGCCCGAGCAGAGTCAGAGCCGGGTTCTGAACTCGATTCAATGCTGACCCGTTTGGAACATGACCTTTATGTGCTCATGGCAGAGCTTGCTACTTCTCCTGATAACCGAGAAAAGCTAGTACCTGGCAAGCAATTGGTAACTCTCGAGATGGTTGTTGACTTGGAACCAATTATCGATGATTTGATGGGCCGTTTCGAGATGCCACAAGAGTTTGTGGTTCCAGGTGGATCAAGAATCTCGGCGATGCTCGATGTCGCTCGAACCGTGATTCGGCGAGCAGAGCGCGAATCGCTCGACGTGGCTGTTGAGGGGTCTCACGTTGTTCCATATCTGAACCGACTCTCTGACCTCGTCTGGGCAATGGCACGTTGGCAAGAAGGTAACCATCTACTTGCTCGTGACGTATAACAAATAACCCACGACTTTGCAGTGCTCAACAATTGCCGACGGAAAGATATATGAATATGACCCCCACCTTTTCTCACGCCCATTCCATTGAGGAGGGGGTTCGTGTAGTTGCGATAGCGGTTGCGAGGGGACCCGTCATTCTGGGAGATCCCGGTCGAACCGAAGTGGGTTCAGAGCTTCTTGAATTATCAGGTTTCGAAGCCAAACCAGGAGAAGTGTTGGTTGTTCCCGGGCCAACTGGAACAACGGTGATTGTGGGCGTTGGCCCTGCGGAAAAGGTTAATGAACTCATTTTGCGAAAAGCCGCCGCTGCAGTGATTCGCTCATCATGGAAGCAACCTTCTGTAGCGTTGTGTCTGCTCGACGCTGTTCCTGAAGGTCATGACCGGCTCGCTGCAGCCAAGGCATTGGTAGAAGGTGCAGGACTGGCGACTTACCGTTACACACAACAGAAGACCAATCCGACACCTTGCAAGATCAGTGAAGTGACGCTCATATCTGATGAGGATGACCCGGCTGCTTTCGGGTCTGCAGTTGAGTCGGCGAGCAAAGTCGTTGAAGCTGTTTGTCTCGCTCGTGACCTTGTCAACGAACCCCCAAGCTCGATGACCCCTGTTCGAATGGCAGAGGTGGCAACAGAGGTTGGGGGCCGTGGCGGTCTCCAAGTCGAAGTCATAGATGAACAGATGGCCATGGAATTGGGCCTAGGTGGGCTGTTGGGAGTTTCACAAGGCTCTGATCACCCCCCGCGTCTGGTCAAAATGACTTATGAACCTTCGGGTGAGTCCAAGGGATCAGTAGCCCTTGTAGGTAAGGGAATCACCTTTGACTCAGGCGGGATTTCTCTGAAACCAGCCGATTCAATGATGACTATGAAAAGCGATATGGCAGGAGCCGCGGCAGTTCTGGCGACCATGTCAGTACTTGGAACTCTTAAACCCTCAATGCGCGTTACGGGTTATTTGGCCATTGCCGAGAACATGCCAAGCGGCAAGGCAATGAGACCTGGAGATGTCTTGAAAACACGGGCGGGAAAGACCGTGGAGGTATTGAACACCGATGCAGAAGGCCGCTTGGTTCTTGCAGATGCTCTTGCTCTAGCTGTTGAAGACGGAGCAGAAGTGATCGTCGATCTTGCGACCCTCACGGGTGCCTGTGTTGTGGCCTTAGGTACTCGCATCGCCGGACTTATGGGAACAAACGAACCTCTTCGTGATCAACTTCAGGTCGCAGCTGCAAAAGCAGACGAGGGTCTCTGGCCGTTGCCGCTACCAGGTGAGTATCGCAAACACATTGATTCTGACATTGCCGATCTTAAGAACATTGGGAATGGACGCAATGGTGGAACGTTGACAGCTGGATTGTTCCTCAAAGAGTTTGTCGGAAACGTCCCGTGGGCCCATCTTGATATTGCAGGCCCGGCATTTGTAGATGCTGACGATGCGTGGGTAGCAAAAGGTGCAACCGGATTTGGGGTGCGGACCTTGATTAACTTTCTTGAAGCCTATGAACCCGTGGCCATAGATAGCGAAGCTATAGATGGCGCAACTGATGAAGGCTGATGAGGCGATTTCTGATTCTTTTGCATCAGCCGTAGTCGATGTTGTTCGTAGGCATGAGCATGGTCAAGTTGAGTCCCTTCAGGGAGGCGGCTGACCTGGCGACGATTCAATGGTGGAAGTTTGCGTCGAACACTCAACACGCCGTCTCCTAGTGGTCGTGCCATTTCAAACTGACACGAACGAGCAATAGCGCGAATAAAGGGCGAATTGCGTCCTTCTCCTCCCAAACCCAATGCGCGTGCTGTATCTAGCAATGGCAGGTCGAATCCCTCAGGACTTTCTTCAAAGCATGAAGCGATGTGACGCAACAACCAGGTGGTCGAAGGCCCAAGAGTTCTCAGCCAGAAGCGCTCAACATAATTAGATCGCGGGTCAAACCCGATTTGGTCAATTACCGGATCATCCCAAGAGCAAATGTGCAGTTGGCCGGACAAGCCAGCAGGTAGGTCGAGCATCAGGGCCTCCATATCAAATTGATTTAAAAGTAATGAAACATCACTAAAGGTATAAAAGCAAAACCACAAATTTGGGGCCTGGCTCTAGGCAAGTGTGCAAAAGCCGACCTATTTGGTAGGCTTTTGGCATGGCAAGCTTTCGTGACCTGTTAAATGAGACAAAATCTCGCATACGTGAGATCGATACCGATGCCGCTGAGGACGCTATTGCCGAGCCCAATACGGTTGTTTTGGATGTGCGCGAACCAGACGAGTACGAACAAGGAGCGCTCCCGAATGTTGTTCACATTCCACGAGGGCACCTTGAAAGCCAAATCGAGAACCGTATTACTGATCGAGATGCTCCGGTAGTCATTTATTGCGCAGGTGGAACCCGCTCAGCTTTTGCAGCGGACACTCTTCAACAACTCGGATACACCAATGTGGTCTCGGTAATCGGAGGCTTCAACAAGTGGAAGAACGAAGGACGCGCATGGCGCACTCCCCAGGTGCTGACCGCCGAGCAACGTAATCGCTACCACCGTCATCTTCTATTGCCTGAGGTGGGCGAGGCAGGTCAACAAAAGCTTCTTGACTCGAAAGTCTTAATGCTCGGTGCTGGTGGGCTTGGCTCGCCGGCTGCGCTTTACTTGGCAGCTGCGGGCGTAGGAACAATTGGCATTATCGACATGGATGTTGTTGACGCATCTAACTTGCAGCGCCAGATCTTGCACAACATGGACCGCATTGGTGATCGCAAAGTCGATTCGGCAAAGAAGACTCTGACTGAGTTGAACCCAGACGTGAATGTCGTGACCTATGACATGCGTCTTGGTGCTGACAACATCTTGGACATCATCGATGGATATGACGTCATCGTTGATGGAACAGATAACTTCCCAACCCGCTATCTGGTGAATGACGCTTCGTTGCTAAAGGGAATTCCCGTAGTTCATGGATCAATCTTTCGCTTCGAAGGCCAAGCCACCGTCTTCCATCCATACGTTGGGCCGTGCTATCGATGCATGATTCCCGAGCCACCTCCTGCTGATCTTGCGCCTTCATGTGCAGAGGCGGGGGTGCTTGGAGTGTTGCCTGGCATTATCGGTTCGATCCAGGCCATGGAAGCAATAAAACTTATTTTGGGCCTCGGCGATTCTCTTGCCGGGCGTCTACTTGCCTATGACGCACAAGAGCAATCATTTAGGACATTTAAAGTCCCCCGTGATCCTGATTGCCCAGCTTGTGGTCCAAGAGCAGGCGAATTGGTTATTGCTGAATACGACGAACTTTGCATGCCCCATAGCACTCATAGCTGAAAGACGTATGCCGATAACGGCGTTGAGCTTCAGACTATGAAAGCGGTGTTCTGTTTTTCGAAGACGGAAGCGCTCGAAACCCTGAGGGGCCGTTGTGCCCACTTACGGGGATGCGGGGTAGTTGATTTCGCATCGCCAACGATCAATCCGTCTTGAACGGTGATGGAGCGCCGAGCTGTATTTCCAACATTGGGATCGTGAGTCACCAAGATGATGGTAAATCCAGTGCGGTGGAGTTCGAAGAAGAGTTCCATAATACGTCGGCCCGTCTCGGTATCGAGGTTACCCGTTGGTTCGTCAGCTATTAAGAGGCGGGGTTTCATTGTGAGAGCGCGAGCTATGGCTACTCGTTGTTGCTGACCACCGGAGAGATCATTGGGGTGGCTGTCGGCACGTCCATGAAGACCAACTTGGTCGAGCATCTCGGTTGCTCGCTCGTGGCGCTCATCCGCGGGAATGCCTTCCAGGACCATCGGCAATTCGACATTCTGTTGCAAGGTAAGGCGCTTGACGAGGCGAAAGTCTTGGAAGACAAATCCGATCCTTCGGCGGATGTCGCAGAGTTCTTCGTCATTGAGTTGAGCCAGTTCATTCCCATCGAAAAAATAAGATCCAGCGGTAGGCGTATCAAGGCCGCCTATGAGATGCATGAGGGTGGATTTTCCCGATCCCGATGGGCCCACTACGGCGACGAATTCGCCATCATCAATAGCGAGATTGATATCGAACAGAGCCGTTGTTTCCCCAGGCGTGCCTGGTTGATAAACCTTGGAAACTCCGTTCATTTTTACAAGTGCCATGACAGACCCCCTCTTGGGGCGGGAGGAGATTTAGTGGGCGGATAGAGGTTTGTTAATGGACACGACGGCATAGACGCCATCAGTTGGCAAGAAAATTTGGACTTCTTCGTCTGGAATTCCGGCTTCCCTGATGATCTGAATGATTTCTCTTACCGAGCGGGGATATATATATGGCCATTGAATGGCGATCATCGTGAATTCGAGTTGCGGGTGAGTATCTAACATATTGCTTAGAACCAACTGCCCGCCTGGTTCAAGCAATTCATAAGCCACTTGTATGAAGGCCTGCGCTCCTGTTCTTTTGCGAACGTCGTTTACGAAATACTCGAAGATCCCGAGGCCTTCTGTGATTTGAAATAGCTTCGGGTCAAGGGTTTGGTGCAGACGTGACTTATGCAAGACGTTTTGACGATGTAAAACCAGCGAGTGTCTGGGGACCTCATGGACCTCAGACTGATTCAGGGCGAGTTCCAAGGCTTGCGCATCTTGGTCAATCAGGGTTACTTGAACGTCTCTTCCCGCAGCTTGTAATTCACGCACTGTACGAAAGGTTGGTATGGCAGCTCCGCACGCAAGACTTAACCACTTGAGGGTTCCAGTTTGGTAGTAGTCGGCTATGTGGCGTTCGATCACCCAAGTCATTGTTGCTGCTCGGCTTCTAATTCCTCGGGAATCGGCGGCAAATTGAAATAATTCTGAAGCTTCTTCGTCGATTGGGGTGCCGTCGGGCAAGTGTGAACCAACCTCATAGAGAGGGATGAGGGCTTCGGCTCCCGGAATGGCTTGACGCCAGCGTGCCATCGTGCAGTTCGGATTGCTGTAAAGCCTTTCGGTGAAAGGGTTTGGTTGATGGCGTTGGTATCCCTGCGAGCGGATGTTCTCAATCACCTCCTCGATTTGCTCTGTGATTTCAGCAGCCCGTTCTGGGTTCTTTTGAACATAAGGGTCGGTAATTTCCACGGACTGGGTGAAAATTCCATCGGTTTCTGTTATTTCCCCTGGAATCGGATCATCTGAGAGCACTGCTGTCTCCTTGAGTTGGACGATTTGGCGTGACATTGGTTCGAAGGTGATCGGGTTCATCGATGTGCCGTTTCGATTGGACTTAGACGGCGGTATTCAGGGCTGAGTAAGGCGACCGAAACAACAGACATGAGCACTACCATCGCTGCAGCCCAGAGGAAGTACTTGAGTTCAAGTTCAGCTCGGAAACCTGCGGTGATTTCATTGACAATGGCCAATCCTGGGAATGCCCAAATGAAAGATATGGGGGTACTGGCAGCAGCTCGACGTAATGATGTTTGCAGTTCAATGTTTCGAATTGTTTTCCAACGGGTTCCGATTAAACGAAGCGCGGCGTTGTCATAATGATTCAAAGCAAGCTGAGATCGTTTTGTTGCGAACATAAATCCACCTGAAAGTGTCAGGATCACAACAACGAGGGCAGTGGTGATGGGGGAGCCATTTCTAGCCCAGAATGAGTCATTTCCGGCGACGAATGAAGCATTTGTCTTGACCTGAATACCTGGCAGATCGAAGAGCCACTTTGGGAGGGCCTCCGGCTTTCCATTAACCGCTATAGCGGTGTAGCTATTGGTCATTGCGAACTCTTCGAGCATCGGTCGTTCGTCGATGAATACAGCAGTTTTACCGAGTGAGCTAACTCCACTTGTGGTGCCAACGACTACAAACTCAATGCCTCGCAGTTTCACTTTGTCACCAAGCGAGAGTTTCAATTCCGAATCGATTACGGCCTCACGATTGTTTTGGATGTGGCGTCCCTTATCCAACTTTGGAGCGATTAAGGATTCTGGAGAGTCGTAGCTGAGGACGAACAGGTCCTGATTGTTGAACTTTGTGAAATAGCGATGGGTGGCCGAGGAAGGTATTCCTTCTTGGCGAAGTCTCTGAAAGACCGTGTTAGGGACGAACGAACTATTAATCCAGTCATCTGCTCCGACAGCAGTAACCCAGGAACCTGGCGCGACTGCATTTACCAGGCGCGACCCGCCCGTACGAACTTCATTTTCGATAGCAATTGAAAGGACTACCGCGGCCGGTAAGAAGCTCGAGATGATCGTTAAGGTGATCGCTTGGCGGCGGCCCTTCGACCTGTACCAGAGGCCGGCCATTTCTGTTTCGATGCGGAACTGTTTTAGACGGCCAGGCCAGACGAGTACGAGCGCGGCAATGATAGAAGCGATGCTGACTATGGTGAGGATGTTATGGAACATGGCGGTTACTCAGCCCTCACCAGGCACGCGGCCATTAAATTTTTCCGAGCTATGCACAGTTGATTGCATCGGCAAATAAACCGGACAACTGAGCAGTTTTTTGTGAGGGGGAACATAAACGGATACATATTTAGGGCTCTTTGCTCAAAAAGGCCCATCCTCCTAGGCTCATGGAATGGCAGAAACCCCCCGCATGACTGATTCAGGCATAGAGATCAGGCCGCTTTATGGTCCGCAAGATCTCGAAGGCTGGGATGCCTCGGCTCAGCTGGGCGAACCTGGCAAGCCCCC
>CAYGGL010000024.1:0-21734 GCA_964349215.1 uncultured Acidimicrobiaceae bacterium
GTGATGGTTTACAGCGCCACGCGAAGTAGCTTGCAACTTGAAGGTAGCGACCCGTTCTTTTATGCAAAGCGCCAGTTCGTATATGTCATTTTGGGATTCTCGATCATGGCGGTTTCATTGCTGGTCGACTATCGGACATTTCGAGACCACTCGGCGCTTATCTATGTGGGGGTTATGACCCTTTTGCTGCTGGTGCTTTCTCCTTTGGGCTCTACCGTCAACAGCGCCCAGTCGTGGATTGTCCTGGGCCCCATACAGCTACAGCCGGCTGAGCTCGCAAAGTTGGCGATGCTGTTGGCCGTTGCTGCTTGGTTCGGCACGCTTGATAATGCTCCTACGAACGACCATTTGATACGAGGATTGCTGTTGGGAGGGTTGCCAATTGGGCTGATTCTCCTCCAGCCCGACCTCGGTACGTCATTGGTTCTTGTCGCCATGGTGTTGGGAGTTGTTGTTGTTGCGGGTATTCAACCGAGACTTTTATTGGCCATGGTGCTAACAGCAGTGATGTTTTCGGTTGCGATCTTTCAGACTGACTTTGTTGCCGGATATCAACGTGACCGCTTAAGTGTGTTCCTCGACTCTGATGCTGACAGTGGGGCCTCAGGCGACGACGCCGCCTTACAGCTGGTCAGATCAAAGACAGCCATTGGAGCCGGAGGTATTGCCGGCTCAGGTTTGTTCAAGGGCTCTCAGACAAGGCTTAATCTCGTGCCCGAGCAACAGACCGACTTCATTTTTACCGTGATAGGTGAAGAATTTGGATTCATTGGATCGGCTCTATTGCTTATTCTCTACGCGCTTCTCATATGGAGAATCTGGTTGGTCGCCCAGGGAGCCCGTGATCTGTTCAGCACTCTTTTGTGTACCGGAATTCTCGTAATGTTGGTTGTTCAGGTTTTCGAAAATATTGGAATGACGGTTGGGATCATGCCTATCACCGGTATTCCGCTACCTTTCATGTCTTATGGCGGTTCGGCAATGATTACTATGTTTTTGGCCATTGGGTTGGTTCACAATGTCCATATGCGCCGCTATATCTAGGCGTCAGTGTCTGGGAAGCTATATCTAATTCCAGAACATCGCCTCTGAGGCAGGGATGCAATAGCCAGGTCCGATAGGCTTGCACGGAACATGTCTTCTATATGGCCCCAGCTCGAATCGATCCTTGCCAAAGTTGAGAAGCCGGCGCGCTATATCGGTTGTGAAGATGGTGCACACTTTCCTGAACATGGACCTCACAAAGTCTCCTGGCTGCTCACCTACCCAGACACTTATGAGATTGGCCTACCAAATCAGGGTCTGCAGATCCTCTACGAAATTCTCAACGAACGCCCCGATGCCGTAGCTGAGCGAGCGTATGCACCTTGGAGCGATCTTGAAGCGCTCATGCGCCAAAGAAAAATCCCATTCTTTTCAGTCGAGACCCATCGTGCCGCCGGTGATTTCGACGTTATTGCATTCAATCTGTCCGCAGAGTTGGTCTATACCAACGTATTGAATTGCATCGACCTTGCCGGCGTTCCAATACATGCGGCCAAACGTCGTCCAGACGACCCATTGATTGGGGCCGGGGGTCACTGCACGTTCAACCCCGAACCACTGGCTGACTTCCTCGATTTTGTTGTACTTGGCGATGGGGAAGAAGTGGTTTCCGAGATCACTGAGGTTCTGCGGGATTGGAAGTCAAGCGGTCGAACCGAAGGTTCACGTCAGCATGTACTTCGATCTCTTGCAGCTGTTCCAGGTGTTTATGTCCCTTCTCTTTATGAGCCAACCTATGCGTCGGGCCGCCTTGTTGCGACGACCCCCATTGACAGTGGCGTGCCCGAGAAGGTTGAGAAACGAACTATCGCCGACCTGGCCGACTGGCCTTATCCCAAGCGTCGGCTGGTACCTCTGACTGAAGTAGTGCATGACCGCTTGAATGTCGAGGTGTTCAGAGGCTGTACGCGTGGTTGTCGTTTTTGTCAGGCAGGGATGGTTACTCGTCCCGTTCGTGAGCGCCCGGCTGAACAAGTTCAAGAAATGATTCGTGATGGCTTACGCCAGACCGGCTATGACGAGGTCGCACTTACCTCATTGTCGACAGCTGATTTTTCTGGCATAGACAAGGTTGTCGCGGACACAGTTGATGAATCCATGGGATGTGGAAAGGTTTCGGTCTCGCTTCCATCTCTGAGGGTCGATGCATTTACCGTTGGACTTGCGGCTCAGCTGCAACGTGGCCGACGCACAGGTTTGACCTTTGCTCCAGAAGCAGGATCGTGGCGACTGCGTCAGGTCATCAACAAACTGATCAGCGAAGACGATCTATACGGTGCGGTTGAAGGGGCATTCAGCCAGGGTTGGCGACGAGCCAAGCTTTACTTCCTAACTGGTCTGCCAACTGAGACTGACCAGGACACTCTCGGAATAGCCGAGTTGGCACGTAACTGTGTTGAAGTCGGAAAACGCTTCAACCGTTCGGCGTCTATAACAGTTTCAGTAGGCGGCTTTGTGCCAAAGCCTCAAACACCGTTTCAGTGGTTTGGTCAAAACACGAGCGAAGAGTTACAGAGAAAGATCTATTTACTGAGAGACGATCTTCGTCGTGACAAATCTGTTCAGCTCAAATGGCACGACCCGAAGGCGACGCTTGCCGAAGGATTGGTAAGTAGAGGCGATCGCCGTATGGGTCCTGTTATCGAACAGGTCTGGCGTAATGGCGGCATCTTTCAAGAGTGGTCAGAACATTTTCGACTCGATTTGTGGACTGAAGCTCTAGCGGCCCACGGCATGAGTGTCGAAGACGTTGCTTATCGCCATCGCAACGAAGACGAAGTACTTCCTTGGGATCATCTTTCAGCCGGCCTGCACAAAGATTTTCTTTGGCAAGACTGGAGGGCTTCTCTCGAAGAAGTAGGACTTGAAGATTGCCGTTGGACGCCTTGTTATGACTGCGGGGCGTGTACTGGTTATTCAATCGAACATGTTGTTGCCTCCGCAGTCCCCCCTGCCGGAGGTAGTCAAGGAACAGGCCAAGGCCCCACCCAGGGCGGCGGTAGTAACGGGGGGATTCCCGTTTCGATTACGCCCAGACCAGTGGTAGGGGCGGGATCATGAAAGTCCGTTTGCGGTTCACAAAAACGGGAAAGGTTCGTTTTACAAGTCATCGTGATGTGGCTCGCATGTGGGAACGTGCGCTACGTAGAGCTGATTTGCCTGTGGCATATTCAGAAGGGTTTTCACCCAGGCCAAAACTTTCCTTTGGCCTGGCGTTGTCAACAGGCCATGAGTCTTTGGCCGAATATCTCGACGTTGAGTTTTCTGAACAACAGGAAACCAATGGCGTCGAATCTATTGATGTAACTGATCTGCCAGGTCATCTTTCGCCATTGCTTCCAATTGGAATCGACGTTGTTTCGGCAGCCGAAATTGAATCTGGAACTCCTTCATTACAAGAGTCGGTTACATCATGTCAGTGGCGCATTGAGGCTTTGGGCTTTGATGTGGAAAGGGCTGAACAGTTGGTGGCAGTGGCTTTGAACTGCGACGAACTACTGGTTACCCGTATACGTAAAGGGCGAGAGGTTACAGATGACCTCCGTCCAGCCATTCACTCCATTTCGGTGCTTGGGCCAACTGAGGAAGGGGTGCAGCTCGAAGCCGAGCTTCTTGTACACCCCAGAAGCGTTCGCCCTTCCGAGCTGCTTAGTGCCGTGTTCCCCAGCGGCGTTGAAGAGGGCCGAGTTTGGAGATTGGCACAATGGATTTGGAGTGACGGCGCTCATGTAGAGCCATTGCCATTGGCTGGCCTACCCGATGCGACGGCCTCCCCGCACGACATGGTACGTGCGTGATGAGAAGGGAATATTTAAATGACCGATCCGCTGGACCAGGCTCCAGAAGCCGTCCAAACATCTCTAGATCAATCGCAAGGACCGAAGAAGCCAAGGCGTCGGGGGTCACGAGGAGGTAGTAGAAATAGGACTACCTCAGGTCAGGGAGAATCAACAGGGGGAGCAAGTAGCTCTGCGTCTGCCTCCTCGATAGCCAAAACCGCTGATCGTCGTCCTGAAGAGCTGCCAGAGCGTTTGCGTGAAAACCGCCCATCTGTCGCGGCTGCAGATCGGGCGTTGGTGCGTAAGCCTCAAATCGGTGATTCGATGCCCGCCCCGCCACTTCCTTTGCCTGCGCAACCCGAGCCTTCCAATCCCGCCGCTTCTAAAGCTGCCGCTGCTAAAGAAGATTCAACAAAGCCTAAGTCTGCCGGATCTCCAAGCGCAGCACGCCGTCGTCGTAGGGGTGGAAGAGGTTCAGGGAAAGAGGCAGGGGCTGCGGGTCGTGGCCCTAGATCTTCTACCGGTGTCGATTCTCTTGAGCTGGCAGAACAAGAACAGAGTCGTAGACGGGGCCGAGAGCGCAAGGGGCGACCAGTCGGTCGTTATCTCATGTGTGCTCAGGTGAACGACGGAGTCACCCAGATCGCCGTCCTGGAAGGCCGCTCACTTATCGAGCACTATGTCTCTCGTGTAACCGATGACGATTCGCAGATTCACGGCAACATATATCTGGGAAGAGTTCAAAATGTCCTCCCGGGCATGGAAGCAGCATTCATAGACATTGGGACTCCTAAGAATGCTGTGTTGTACCGAGGTGATGTTCAATATGACGAGGAAGACATTGAAGAAGGTGCTGGACCCGCTCGCATCGAGAGCATATTAAAGGCTCGACAAGCAATCGTCTGTCAGGTTACGAAGAACCCAATCGGGGCCAAAGGCGCTCGCTTGACTCAAGAGGTTTCGCTTCCCGGGCGTTTTGTTGTATTGATTCCCAATTCGAGTACATATGGAATTTCGAAGCGACTTGCCGATGACGAACGCAGGCGTCTGCGGGCCATTCTCGACAAGGTAAAGCCCGCAAACCACGGCCTTATTGTGCGAACTGCTGCTGAAGGTGCAACTCGAGAAGAACTCGAACGTGACGTGACGCGACTCTTGTCCCAATGGGAAAAGATCGAAGCAACCGCAAAGTCTTCGACTGCTCCGACTCTGCTTTATCAAGAGCCTGGAATGGCGGTTCGAGTTATTCGAGAAGAGTTCAACTCAACTTACCGTGGGGTGGTTATCGATGACCCCACGCTTTTTGAAGAAGTACATGAGTACGTAGCAAATATCAGCCCCGAACTTGCTGATCGTGTTGAACTCTATGACCGCACCAAAGAGCCACTGCCTTTGTTTGAGTTGCACCATGTTCACGAACAACTTCATAAGGCTCTTGATAGGAAAGTTTGGTTGCCCTCTGGTGGTTCGCTCATCATCGAACGCACAGAAGCCCTCACTGTTATTGACGTGAACACAGGCAAGAACGTGGGTAAGTCAAACCTTGAAGAGACGGTCTTTCGCAACAACCTTGAGGCAGCAAATGAGGTTGCTCGTCAGCTGCGCCTTCGTGACATTGGTGGAATCATCGTCATCGACTTCATTGATATGGAAATTGCCGCTAATCGCGATGAGGTAATTCGTACCTTCCGTGACGCTCTCGCTCGTGACAAGACCCGAACCCAAGTTTTCGATATCTCCGAACTTGGTTTGGTCGAGATGACTCGCAAGCGCATAGGTGAAGGACTCATAGAGTCAATGTCCGAATCTTGTGTTGAGTGCGAAGGTCGTGGCCTCGTCATAGACAAGACGTTGCTCGAATAGTCAGTCGGGAACTCTTAAAGATACTTCATTGTGTTTTTCATTTGGATCAAATGCGAGATGCAATAGATAGCGCGCCACGTGTTCGGGTTGGCGAAGTTTGCCTTCTTTATACAGCTGCCTAAATCGTTCAACTTCTGGAAACTGTTCAGCGGTGCTTGTTCTGATCAGAGCTTGCATATCAGTATCGACGATGCCGGGTGAAACGGCGTAAGTGTGTAGCCCAGATCCTGCTTCTTCCAACTGAATCGTCTCTGTGAGACGTTCGACTCCCGCTTTAGCTGCCGAGTAGGCGGACCATCCGGCATAGCCATGGTGAGCAGCACCAGATGAGATGTTGAGTAGCACACCTCCACCCCCAACTTTTCTACGATGGAGGATGAAGGCCTGAGAACCGTTGAATACCCCCAACAGGTTGGTGTTCAAATTTGAAGCTATGTCTTTTGGGTCTAGATCTCGTAAAGGACCAATTGGGCCGAGGATCCCGGCATTGTTGATCCACAAGTCGATCGGACCAAGTTTTTCGACGACTTGGGCCGCAAAAGAATGAACAGCATCCGAGTCGGTGACATCAACGGACGCGGTCACTACTTCAAGGCCATTCGGCATCTCAAGGCTAGGTTCATGGCGTGCGCAGAGCCCTAGTTTCATGCCTTGGGAAGAAAAATACCGAGTAAGTCCAGCCCCTAGTCCACGACTCGCTCCCGTAATCACCACGGTTCTTCCTGATACGCTCACAATGTCTGGGTCCATCGTAAAAGGCTACTGCGATCATTTTGATTCTCAAGGAACTTCCGTATTTGTCACAATTCCGGTAGGCTGGGCGACTTATGTATGCAGTCATTCGAACCGGTGGTAAGCAATATCGCGTCAACGAGGGCCAACAAGTTGATGTTGAGCGCTTGGGCACTGATGGCGAGGTGAGCTTCGAGCCCCTATTACTGGTAGACGGTGAGAACGTCTTGTCGACTCCCGATCAACTCCGAGGCGCCAAGGTGGCTGCCCGAGTTGTAGGTGATGCCAGGGGTCCCAAGATCAGAGGTTTCACCTACAAGAACAAGTCCAACAACCGCCGTCGCTGGGGACATCGCCAACATTACGCAACTATCGAGATCACCTCGATCACTAAGGGGAGCTGACTAATGTCAAAGACCAAAGGTGGCGGCTCAACCCGCAACGGTCGTGATTCAAACGCACAACGACTTGGGGTAAAAGTCTACGACGGCCACGCTGTCGCTATCGGTGCAATCATTGTTCGCCAGCGAGGAACCCATTTTCATCCAGGTGAAAATGTTGGTCGTGGCGGAGATGACACACTTTTTGCTCTTGCTCCAGGCAAGGTCAAGTTCGGTTCCCGTAAGGGCCGAAAGTTAGTTGACGTCCTGCCTCAATAGGCGACCTGTTGAAGACGTGTTGCCTTTAGCAGTATCGAGCCAAAGATCGGAATCCAGATCACGTCTGTGATCACAATTGCTACCATGGCCATGCCTGGTAGATCGCCGATAGCAAAGCCGACCACAACACTTGTTGACGTGATTGCTTTTTCGGCAACGAGATAGCGCAACAGCGACCATTTGGTACTGAAGTTGTTGGCGATTTCCCACATCATCACTCCCCATAGAAATGCCATGCCGCTCCATATCCATACCAGCCAAGGAGTATTGGGCATCTCATCCAACATGTTGCCCACGTAGCTGTCATAAACCACGAAGGCTGGGATGGTAACTATGAAGTTGCTGATCGCTCCGATTCGCAGTACCCGAGAGCTGATTCGCTCAAATTTCGTCACTGTCGGTAGGTCACCAGGCATATCTGATCTTTACACAAAGATTTATGCTTGATTTGGATCTTTCACCACTGGCTTTTTGCCCGTAGAAGTACAAGTATGGCGCCACATGCCAAACTCGTCTGAGAACTTTGGGGACTCTTACTCGGAGCCGGTGGCTCCTCTGCAGTTCCGCATTCTGGGTCCCTTAGAAGTTTGTCGTGGCCACGAAATGGTGGAGTTGTCTGGGCAACGTCAGCGAGTCTTATTGGCGAGATTGTTGGCGTCTGCGAATTCAACTGTTTCCACAGACCAGCTGATGTACGAACTCTGGGGGGACCAAATCCGTCCAGGCTCTCCAGCGACCCTGCAAGCCTATATTTCGGAACTTCGAAAGTTGCTTAGTCCCGTTGGTACATTTTCTTCAACCGTTGCAAAGAGCAGTGTGATTCTTACTCGCCATCCTGGGTATCAACTAAGTGTTGAGGTCTTGAATTTTGATGCCCTTAACTTTGAAGAGATTATTTCCAAGGTTCGTGCTACCCGCGAGAGTCTTGATGTTAAAGGTGTGGCCGCAATACTCCGTGAGGCTCTGCAATTGTGGCGCGGATCTGTTTTCGGCGATTTGCTAAGCGAAGTGCCCGTCGACTCCATGTTGAGAAGTTATGCCGAGGGTCTTGAGGCATTGCGTATTTGGGCCATTGAAGAACGAATCGAGGCCGATCTCGCAATGGGTTTACATGGGCAGTTGCATAGCGAACTGCAGTTGCTTTGCAACGAGCACTCCTTACATGAGCGGTTCTGGGGACAGCTCATGTTGGCCCTGTATCGCAGTGGGCGTCAGGCCGATTCACTACGAGCATTTCAAAAAATTCGAAGCAATCTCGATAATGAATTGGGAATTTTGCCCAGTCAACAATTGAGAGACCTCGAAGAGGCAATACTGATGCAAAGCGTCGATCTGGACTGGGAGCCGCTGAAGTTGTCGCAGACAGGAGTAGCAGCCGGCGGGCTGATTGAGAAATTAGAAACTGACCCAGTTGTCGATCTCACTCAGATCGACCTAACCCAGAGCGAAACCGTCCAGACCTCTCAGGAACGTCCTGGCTTGCATGGCTTCCCAGTGTCCATGACGAGCTTTGTCGGTCGAAGAGGCGAGATCAGTGCTCTGAACAATCTCTTGGAAGAGTCCCGCGTCGTCACGCTTACCGGCGCCGGTGGTTTTGGCAAGACGCGTTTGGCTTCAGAGGTTGCAACACTCAATGTTGACCGTTGGCGTGACGGTGCATGGTTTGTAGATCTGGCAGAGGTGAAAGATCCTGCCGCTGTCCCTATGACAATTGCGGGTGCGCTTGGTCTTCATGTCCATCAGACCAGCCAGGCGTTTGAGGCACTCATCGAGTCTTGTGGCACACAAGAGATGCTGATTCTCATAGACAACTGCGAACAGGTGATTGAAGCGGTTGCCTCTTCGGTAGCGACTTTGCTTGCACGATGCCCATCCTTACGATTGATTTGCACCAGCCGAGAAGAGCTACGAGTTCGGGGTGAAAATGTATGGCGCCTAGATGCTCTATCGTTGCCGAATATTCATGACGGGGGAGTTATAGATCTCGGTGAGTGCGAGAATTGCGATTCGGTTTTGTTGCTTATTGAGCGTGCCAAAAATGTTTGGCCCGATTTCACTCTGACTGAAGACAATGCCAAGTCAGTTGTCGAAATCTGTCAGACGCTTGAAGGAATCCCTTTGGCAATTGAATTGGCTGTTCCATTGCTGGCGATATTGTCGCCCGATGAACTCAATGCTCGCCTAAACGATCGTTTCCGCTTGCTCTCGAGAGGATCTCGGGGGCTTCCAGCTCACCAGCGAACTCTTAGAGCGACCATTGACTGGAGCTATGACCTTCTGACACCCAAAGAGCAATTGCTCTTTAGTCGTTTGGCTGTCTTTATGACTCCATTCACCTTGGAAGCTGCAGAGGCGGTTTGTATTGGTGAAAACCAAGATGGGTCTTCCAGGGTCAAGAAGGAGGAGACCCTCGATCTGCTTGAGGCATTGATCGCTAAGTCTCTGGTGTCAATCGTTAGAAGTGAGAACGGCCCAACTCGTTACCGAATGTTAGAGACGTTACGCCTGTATGCACTTGAACAACTTAGAGGTTCAGGAGGTGAATCAGCTACTAGAGAGCTTCACATGAAGTACTTCTTGAAACTGGGAGAAGAAGCCAACGAAGGTGCTCACTCCAAGTCGGTGCGCTTGTGGCTTCCGGTACTTTCGGCGACATTGGCTGATTTTAGATCTGCAATTGACTGGGCATTTGTTAACGACGATCTTGAACATGCTCTTCGTCTTGCCGGCGCCCTGCGTTGGTATTTCAGCCGACTTGGATTTCTTGAAGAAGGCTGGATGTGGGTGGAGCCTGTCTTGGAGCGCCGCGATGAACTATCGCCTGAATTACGTACGCTGGCTCTTACCTCAGCAAGCACCATTGCATTCCTGTTGGGTCAGCATTCAATAACGGTCGACCTTGGTGAAGAAGGTCTGGCTGAGGCTCGTCGACTTGAGAACCCTCAAGAACTTGCCGTTGCCCTTATCGTTCGTGGTGCTGCGGCAGTGTTTGAGGGGAATGTTGAGCGAGCGGTTACATGCTTTGCCGAAAGCACGGTCCTTTGCCAAGAGCTTGGTGACGAGTGGGGCATGGCGTGGTGTCAAACCTTCTGGGGCGTTGGTGCGCGAAGAATGGGAAATCTTGACGAAGCACTTGCATTGCTCGAACCTGGAATTGAAGCCTTCAAAGAGATGGGTGACGAGCAGGCTCAGATTCTGCCTCTCGTGAATCTGGGCCAAGTCCTATTACTCAAGGGTGATCCGACTCGAGGTAAGTCGATGATCGACGAGGCATTACAGCTTGCTTATCGGGTAGGTGACCAAGTCTTGTTGGCGACGGCGTTGGTTTTTTTGGGAAGGGCTACTCGGGTTGTTGACGGCGCTACTCAAGCTCGACCATTGCTTTTGAAGGGGTTGGAAGCATGTCAGAAGGCTGAAAACCGAGTAGTAGGCGCTATCGGAGTTCAAGAGCTTGCCGCTGTGGCCTTGGCACAAGGAAGGCCAGAAGATGCTGTGGTTTTGGCGGGCAAGGCACAAGAGCTTCACCGCGAATCTCATGGGGTGCAGACGCGACTAGAAGAAGAAGAACTGCAGGAAATTTTGCAAGAGTGCCGCTTGGCGCTCGGTGATGAGTTATGCCAAGCAGCACTAGCGCGTGGGGCAAACCTGGATCTACCTCAAGTCGTAGCAAATTTTTAGAACGGTCCCCATGGGAGCCATTTTCTTGCGTACACATCCCATAGGTCGCCCATGAAGCTGGCTATAAAACGACCAAGGCCGCTCAGGCGAAGAGAAAGGCTTGGTCCATCGGCACGAAAGGTTGTCAGCTGACGAGCAAAGTCAATTAGAGAAATTCTCAGTGTGCCCTTCGCTAATTCTTCACTAGCCTCTCCAGGTTTTAGAAAACCGGCGTAGATGCTTGTAGTCAATGTAGTTGTGTCCGCCCAGAGATCGAAGCCTGGCTTATTTCGCACTGTCTTTGTGCCGACCAAGGTGAGCTGACGACCCACGCTGTCTGTAAACCAAAGTCTGTAACGCATTTCTTTAACTGCGGGGTCGTCATCGTGCACGAACAGGTTAAACCAGCCCTGGTCTATGGCTCTGCTTCCCCCTAGGGCCTGGCAGTCCATGTAACCCAATGCTTGGGCGACGTGGCTTGGTTCTCCAATGAAACGATCAACTCCTTGAACGGTTATATCGAGATGAAACGCAAGGTCATGAGGAGATGATGCAAACGTTACTGAGCCTCGCATGGTCTCGCTGAAACGCACAGTAACGTCATCGTCATATTTTGTGGGAATGGGCTCTTTTAGAGAGATGCCATTGTGCTTGCACCATTCTCGAGCTTCTCTAACCCCGAGCTCTACGGCCTTGCGGTTGCGATCAGAGTTGAAATTGATCAGATAGTGAAGCGGCACGTTGGCCTCAAGCATCTTCACTTCTACGTGGCGGCCGAATTCACTTGAAAGCCCATTGTCGAAGAGGTCGTTATTGCGTTGGATCCGCAGCAGGATGTTGTCAAGCTTCGAGTTTGCTGCTGCCTCAATTATTTGGAAGTAGTTGGCAATAAGTCCGTCTCTCCAGGTTCCGCTGCGATCGACAGTCCAGATGATCCATACCTCATCGGCTCCGTGGTCGATGATGGCCGTCTCTACGTTTGCATCGGTCGCATAGACCGCATCTATCCAATGTTGTCCATCGGATATCACCGGAGGAAACCACATCGGCAATGACACGCAAGCAATCAACGCTTCTGGAGTTAACTCAACTGGTTTGAGTACTACGAGTTCGTGATTGGTGAAGTTGTAGAGATTGAATGTCGCGTCGATCTTGCTTTTATTGAGCAAACTCCAGTCGAGTCCCCACCGTGGAAAAATTTCTGATGGTAGATGATCCAGTAGAAACAGCGACTTGAGATAAGGACCCCTTAACCAACTTTTCCAATTGGGCTTGACCATCGACAGCGGACGCATCCGACGCCAGTTGTCGGCTATTTCAGTCCCACTCATGCCTTGGGCGTACATGGCAAGATTGAAAACCCCGCCACTTGCTCCATCGGCGTGATCAAAGCTTAGGCCGGCCTCATCCAGCCAGACTTGCAGAACGCCGGCCTGGAAGGCGACCTTCATGCCGCCACCGGCAAGTATCAAAGAACGTTTTGTGGTCATGATGAAAGCAGTTCTGCTGCAGCTCGTTCGCTCAGAGCCGCAATGGTAAGTGCAGGGTTTGCCCCTACAGGTCCGGGAAGAATCGAGCCGTCTGCGATCGAAAGTCGTTCGTGGCCAAAGACGCGGCCAAAGGTATCTACAACTCCCGAGTCTCGATGTTCCCCCATAGGGCAACCCCCAAGTGGATGAACGGTGATGACTCTATTCAGACTTGATAGCGGGTTGAGACGAAGCTTTCCACCCATCGCTTGCGCCAATCTTTTCATGGTGGACTCCACCTCATTGAAATATTGTTCAGAAGTTTTAGTCGTCCACGCAATGGCCAGATCGTCGTTCTTCAATGACATGACCCCATCGGGAGTGTCGCGTCCCATGCCTAGCATGGGCATTGATGATGACGCGTAAGGGTCAATCAGTTCTGCTAATTCTCCGCCAAATCGAGAGCGTGATCCGAATAATTTCGCAGAAACAATGCGGGCTGCCACACGGCTGATTCGCATTAGTGCTGCAGGAAATGGTTGAGCCCCGACCGCCCAGTTGACGAACTCTGGGTTTCCGCCATCTTCGATATAAAACCCGCGCCCCGTTCCTCCTTCAGACTGATCAGGAATATGGATGGCACTGGTGATCACCGGCCCGTTTGCCGAGTCGAGATTCGTTGGCTTCCAGCGAATTCCTTCTCGAGTGCGAGCCCGCCTTATGAAGCCCAGGAGATCTCCATTGCCACAGAATTTTGTTCCCAGGGTAGGACTCAAATTTTGAAGGGCCACACGATTTCTGAGCAGTAAGTATGTAGTGCCTAACGTTCCGGCAGAGAGAACAACTCGGTCGGCAGTTATCGATCTGGTAATTGGGTTCTGAGTCGGGCCACCACGACGATCGAGGTAGGTGACGATATAGCGACCACGGTTGTCCGGCTCAAGGCGAACGGCTTCGCAAAGCTCGCGAATCTCAGCCCCACTATTTATGGCATCGGCCAGATAGTTGTGGTCGAGCGTATTTTTGGAACCGTCATTGCAACCAATATCGCACTCACCACACATACGACAGGTCCGACGGTTGTTGTGAGGGTTGCGGGGTCCCGTAATGATCTCACCAGGTGCAGCAGGCTTGCCCTTGTTGGCAAAGGTAACCGCAAGTTTCACCGGTTCGGCTTTCATCGAACAAGCGGTGGCGGCATCACGAAACGCTTTGACTTTCGGCACATTTGCATATTCAGGTTGATCAAATGGATATGTCTGGGCACCTAGAACCGACTCTGCCATTTCATAGAAAGGGTCTAGATCGGCGCGTGTAATAGGCCATGGACGCTCAACGCCGTCAACTCCAATGGAGCGGAACCAACTTGGCTCCATCCGCAACAAGACGTTGGCATAGATGAGCGATCCCCCACCCACGCCACTTGACACAAGCGCGTCAATTCCGGCGAAGGACCATAGATCGAATAGGCCAAAATGTTTTGTTTTTGGTTCCCAGATGTTGTTGGCCAGTCCATGTGGGCTGCGGGGAAATGATCCAATGGGATAGTGCGCTCCCCGTTCAAGAACGATAACCCCCAGATTGTCTTCAGCAAGGCGAGCAGCAGCCACCGAACCACCAAAACCTGATCCGATAATTACAACTTCTGCACTCTCCATTATTTGATTCTTACCTATTAGAAGTTATGGCGAGTATCTCTGGTGTTTGGCGAAGATGTTTCAAGTAGCGAGCGCGCGTGGGGCCTATGCTTCCAACAGGCATGTCGAATTTTTGGGCAATGGCCACATAGTCGGGTCTGTCCTCTGCCATCAGTGCTGCGAGTAGCTCCCGGCTTCGTTCTGAAAGACGAGTAGTGGCGTTGCGAACAGAGATATCTCTTTCCTCGTTCAAGAACACAATTTCTGGATCAACATGGCTATTGGCATCGACCACCTCCAATTGATGCTCATTTTCTTGACCGACCAATACTTGGCGCCCGTCATGTTGTGATATGCGGCCGGCTTCTCTTCGAGCAGTTGTGACAAGCCATGACCCGATTGACTCTGGGTCGCGAATCTTTACGATCGACTGGACGCAGCGTAACCATGTCGTCTGTCTGACATCGTTGGCGTCGGCGGGAGATAGGCCGCGTTGTCGTGCTGCCCATAAGACCAAAGGATCAAATCTTCTTACGAGTTGATCCCATGCCCTCTGATCACCTTTTTGAGCTGCTCGGACTAGCGCCCCTATCGCCTCTTTTGTTCCCTGCCTCGTACCATTTCCCGCCAAAACAAGTCCCTTCGTTGTTGAATCTTGAACAACTAGAACTATCCATCGATGATCTTGGGTATTTCTTGGGACTACCTTGGCTCTTGATGCTTATGAGAACAAGGGATGCCGCTCGTAAGGCTGGGGTGAATTTTGTGCCGCAACCGGCTGTGCGCTGGTTCGCCCCAGGGGTTTTGGTCAGAGCGGGTTTCCGTGTGCTTATTGGCGGTGTTTTCGGGTCATATTTGGACAAACGAGAGCTGCAAGATAGCCGTCCCGGGCCGTCTATCACACGCCACTCAGGCGAAGATGAAATCTGGATTGACTTCATCGCCGATTCTGGAGATTCGTTCGACGCCGTCTATTCAATCGCGTGGCTGGCGAGTAGAGAGACTCTTGATATCGAGGGTGTCAACAAAGCTCTGCCACGGGCTCAGTTGCTTATCTTGGGCGGTGATCAGGTCTATCCATCCGCTGGTCAAGGTGCATACAGCGATCGTTTGACCGGCCCATATAGATCGGCTTTGCCATTTCTGGCCGATGATGAGGCCCCAAGCTTTATAGCTGTTGCGGGCAACCACGATTGGCATGATGGTTTGACTTCATTCATCCGCACATTCACCGATAGGCGATGGATGGGTGCTTGGCGTGGCGTGCAGTGCCGCAGTTATGCAGCGGTTCAGTTGCCACACGATTGGTGGTTGTGGACTATCGATCTGCAAAAAGGATTCGACCTGGACGAGCCACAGCAGCGTTATTTCGAGAAGGTGGCAAGTGACTTAATGCCATTAAATGCAAAGGTAATTTTGTGTGTGGCAGATCCTGCATGGGTTGATGCGGCCTCTGATCCCCAGGCATATAAAGCACTGGATTACCTGGAGAGAAAGCTTCTGAAACCTGTTGGGGCTCGAGTGGTTCTTACTCTGACGGGTGATTCTCATCACTACGCGCATTACGTCGGAGATGATGGAACACACAAGATAACCGCTGGGGGAGGCGGGGCATTCTTGCACCCAACCCATGACTTGCCTGAAGTTCTTACTCTGAAATCGCCAATCCCAGGGCCCAGTTCCTCACCGATCACTTCTTCGGTCACATATGAATTGGATGACAGGTGTTATCCGTCCAAGAGAGCATCACGAGCAATGACCTTCGGGGCTTTAGGAATGGCAATACGCAATCCGTCATTCTTGATAATCACAGGCCTCTTGCATTTGGTCTTTTTAATGACCAATCGAGTTGCTCTAACTGATTTGGCCGGCAAGGTTGCCGTAAATCTTGATAAACGAGCCTCAACTTTGGGTCTGTTTGACCTGGGCACCGGTCTGTTGCGTTCGCCTGCTTGTCTGGTGGTTTTGGTGATTATGACTTCGTTACTTGTTGCATTTGCCAAACCACCTTCCAGAGTCCAGAAGGGTCGTGGATATATGGCCGCCAAAATGACTATGGGTATTTTCCATAGTGCTGGTCATGTCTTGGCCGTACTGCTTGTCGAGTTGCTGGCGGTTGATGTGTCTGGGCGCTTGGCAAGCGGACACTGGTTCACCGTGTTGTTAATTGTCATGGTGGCAGGAATCGGCAGTGTCGTTGGCTCTCTGGTGATGGGTGCATATCTGACATTGTCATGCCTGTTGCTCAACACTCATGGGAACGAGACCTTCTCTTGTCAGCGACTCACTCGATACAAGTGTTTCGTGCGTCTGCATATCGCAAGTGATGGTGAACTGACGGTTTATCCGTTGGGAGTCGATCGGGTATGGAAAAAGTGGCGCCCTGGAAATCATCAGCCAGGTGTTCCAAATCTGGGTGAGGCGATGTTGGTACCTGATAGCTCGGGTTCAACGGTTGGGCCAAAGGTCCATTTGATAGAGAAACCATTCGTGATCAAGTTCTAATATCGAAGCCCTCGGGAAGACGCCCTATTGGCCAGTTGAGCAATTGAATTGCTTGTTGGCAGGCAAAGCGATCGGTCATACCTGCCACATAGGTGACTACTTGGCGGACCAAATCATCTGACTTGAGGCTATCTGAATGATGAAAAGCCTTTGGGTAGATCCCAAGAGTTTCCGGGCTCTTTAGGTAGTAATCGACCAGGGCTTGGAGCAGTGTGATCACTGCATCTCCCTGTGCTGTTGAAGCCTCGCGCAGGTAGATGTTCTCATAGTTAAAGGCCCGCAGTTGACTGAGAGCCTCAGCCATTGGTTCGGTCATGGCCACCTGGCCGGTTGTTTCTATGGCATCGATCATTCCGCCAATAAATGCGCTGAGCTGAGATGAACGAGTCGCCCCACATTGCTCAACTACGTATTTTGGAAGCATCGAATAAGAGACCACTCCGGCTTGTACTGCGTCTTCGAGGTCGTGGCAGGTGTATGCGATTCGATCGGCCCATGACACAATCTCGCCTTCAGGAGTTGAGGGTGCGGGACGAGACCATGAGTGGTTTCGAATGCCATCGAGAGTCTGCGCGCACAAGTTCAATGGGTCGAGTACGACATCTGCACCCCACTGAGCATGGTCAAAGCCACCATCTAGATAAATAGAGAACGCATCTTCACTCGCATGGCCACCTGGGCCATGGCCACAGTCATGGCCCAGTGCTATTGCTTCTGTGAGGGCGAGATTCAGTCGGGTCGCTCGCGCTATTGCTGAAGCAACTTGAGTCACTTCAAGAGCATGGGTCAAGCGGGTGCGTTGGTGGTCATCTGGAAACACGAAGACCTGGGTCTTTCCGGCAAGACGACGAAACGCGCTGCTGTGAAGTATGCGATCGCGATCGCGCTCAAAACATGTGCGTATCGGATCGGGCGCCTCTTCCTTTTGGCGCATCCCGGCCCCATCGGCCCGAGTTGCACCAGGGGCTAGTTCGAGTGACTCGATTGCTTCACGATCTTCTCGCTTCAGCGGAGATAAATCTCCAACTTTTGCATTGCTGTCACAATGAGCCAGACGAACCAACGCGTCTTGCCCGATATTTGAGTTGTGCCCGCTCATGGTCGATGCCCATCGCATGGCTCGTTCGCTAATGGCTCGCTCGCTAGTGGCAGGTTTATGAACTTCGTCCATACCAGGAGGCTACCCATGGCATGAGACAACCAATGGGATAATCCTGGAGAAGAGCAGCCATTTCCTCTGCGGGTCCTATCCTTGTTTGTTGTGCCTGAGTTTGTTGATGAGAGTGGCCTTCACGTAAAGGCCGGCGATGGTGGTGCGGGCGCGGCTTCATATCGCCGAGAAGCCCACGTTGCCAAGGGCGGTCCCGACGGAGGCGACGGAGGTCGTGGTGGCGACGTGTGGCTGGTGGCAGACCGCAATGTCGCTTCTCTATTGGGTTTTCGCGACCATCCCTTCCGCCGAGCAGAGAACGGGGTTCATGGCACCTCAAAGCGGGCGCATGGGCGTTCAGGTGCTGATTTGGTAGTGCCTGTTCCTGTTGGGACTGTTATCAAAGACCAATCGGGCGCGGTCGTTGCTGACCTTGTCAACGAAGGCGATCGTTGGCTGGCAGGTGCCGGCGGGCGTGGAGGGCGAGGTAACGCTCGTTTCTTGTCGAATCGTCGTCGCGCTCCCAGCTTTGCCGAACAAGGTGAAGTAGGCGCCGAACAATGGTACCGAATGGAACTCAAACTCATGGCCGATGTTGCCCTGATTGGTTATCCAAACGTGGGAAAGAGCACGCTGATTTCTGTCATTTCCGCCGCGAAGCCAAAGATTGCCGACTATCCGTTTACAACGCTTGTGCCCAACTTGGGTGTGGTTCGAGTCGATGATGTCGAGATGGTTGTGGCAGATATTCCGGGTCTGATCGAGGGTGCAAGCGAAGGCAGAGGTTTGGGTCACCAATTCCTTCGCCACATTGAGCGTGCGCGAGTTTTGGTGGTTTTGTTAGACCTTGCTCCAAAAGATGGAGTGACGCCGGCCCAACAAGAAGAGATGCTGTTGAATGAGCTCGGCCGTTACCAACCTGATTTGTTGGAGCGTCCCCGCATTACCGTTGGCTCAAAGTCAGATATGGTCTCTGCCGATGAAGCAACCCAGCTTTGGCCGGGCGAGCACATTTCAGCTGCTACCAACTCGAACATTTCCTGGCTTGTGAACAAGATGGCCGAGTTGGTTTCGAAGGCTCGTGTAGAAATGCCCATGCCTGAGGCCTTTGCTATTCACCGTCCTATCCTCGAAAGTTTTCGTATTGAGCGTCAAGATAACGGAAGTTTCCGTGTGATTGGTCGCCAGGCCGAGAGGGCAGTTGCCTTGGACGATCTTACGAAGGCCGATGCCCTTGCTTACGCGCATACCCAACTTCAACGCCTTGGGGTCAATCGGGCCCTTGCTCGTGCGGGGGCGCGATCGGGTGATGTCGTGACTATTGGAAAGATGTCTTTCGAATACGAAGAGGACTGATCAGGTGGCTGTAGTAGTAGTCAAGATTGGGTCGTCTTCGGTCACCGGTGTTGACGGAAATGTAAACGAAGAAGCAATTGCGAAATGCTGTGCCGAAGTTGCAGGCCTGCGCCAAGCCGGGCATAAGGCTCTAGTTGTAACCAGTGGAGCGATTGCTGCAGGACTTCCTGCACTTTCGATGACTCGATCTGACGCCCCCGACATTGTGACATTGCAAGCAGTGGCCACAGTTGGCCAAAGCCGCTTGATGCGAGTTTGGGATGACACTTTGGCAGCAAACGATTTGGTTGGCGGCCAAGTGCTGATCGCTCCACTCGACTTCACGATTCGCCAGCAGTACTTGCATGCCAGAACAACGCTTGGCCGCATGCTCGATCTTGGCGTGGTTCCGGTTATCAATGAGAACGATGCTCTGGCCGATGATGAGATTCGCTTTGGCGATAATGATCGCCTTGCTGCACTCGTGGCTCATCTTGTTGAAGCCGAATTGTTGATTCTGTTGACCGATACTCCAGGTCTTTTGACTGCCGACCCACGTTTGGATGAATCGGCCTCTTTGATCGAAGAGATAATTGAAGTTGATGCTGAGCTTGAAGCAGTCGTTGGGGGAGCAGGAACCGATCGGGGTAGCGGCGGCATGGCCTCTAAGTTGGCGGCAGCCAAGATTGCTGCATGGTCGGGCGTTCGGGTGGTGATCGCCTCGGCGAGTCGCCCCGGAGTCTTGGCCGATGCAGTTTCGGGCGTAGCGGGAGTGGGTACCGTTATCCATCCACGCACCAAGCGCCTGGCTGCTCGCAAGTTATGGATCGCTTTCGCTGTTGGTTCATCAGGCACAATCGTGGTGGACGAAGGAGCACGCAAGGCACTTTGCGAACGCAACGTCTCATTGCTTCCAGCCGGAGTAATAGAGGTGCGAGGCCGCTTTGGGCCAGATGATGCAGTCGAACTAATGGGCCCAGATGGCAAGGTGTTCGCAAAAGGACTCACGCGCATAGGTGCGACAACGCTCAGTTCTCTTTCCGGAAAACATACCGACTCCCTACCAGAAGGAACTCCCCACGAAGTCATACACAAAGACGACCTCGTCGTATTGCCGTAGACCATTGCTGCTATGTAGAAGATCGGTTAGTCCGGGTAGGGAATTCTTCGTTTAGCTTTGCGAGCCTTGTCTTGCTCTCGTTGCAGGCGTTCTGCTGCGTCAGCGAATGATCTCTTCGGCACGAATCCGTAAACCAGTTCACAGTCGAGTGCATTGGCAATCGCCTCTAGCTTCGCTATGGAGATTGTCCCTGCTGCTTCGTTTTGCTCCAGCTTCGCCACCGCTTGCTTGGAGATATTGAGTCTTTTGCTCAAGGATGAAATCGGTAGCCCTGTGACCTTACGAACCGTTCGTGACCACGCGGCCATCGTCGGTTTAAACGCTTCAAGATGGTCGGGCTCAGCGACTTGTCCATCAAGTAGAGCTGCCGATTCGACATCTGGCCACATTCTCATCGCTCTAGCCTCATCCCGCTAGCCCCTCATTTGAGTTCCCACATTTTCTCGCCCTTTCATTGTTGTACCTCTGAATTTGCGGAGTCGGTGTCAACGTCTAGGTTGACCTACCATTTTTACCATCAATGACAACCTCTGAGTTGACACCGAGTCCGCAAAATCAATACCCAGCAAACATCAGCGCTGTCGAAGCGACCATCGAAATCGTGAAGTGGCGCAACACGAAGCGGATAGGGTCATCTCGTGGGTGACTCAGATGCGCGCAGGACCAGCTTTCCGCCTGGGTTCTTTGAACGCCTTGACGAGGGGACTGACGCAGCCTTCTACGCACAGCCTCGACTGGTTACCCATATCGACAGTGATGCAATCAAAGCCGTAGGTGATCTGTATCGAGAGCTGGAGATCAACGGCGACGTGCTTGATCTCATGGCCTCGTGGGTTTCGAATTTCTCATTACCCCCGCGCAACCTTCGACTGCTCGGGATGAACGAACAAGAGCTAGCTGCAAACCCAGTCATTCCAATGGAAGACGAGTGTGTTGATGACGTCGTGTGCTGTGTATCTTTCGATTACTTGACTCGTCCAGTCGAAGTTTTTCGTGAGGTGTCGCGGGTGCTTCGTCCCGGTGGGCGATTCGTCTGCACGTTCAGCAACCGGGTGTTCCCCACGTCGCTGAGTACTTCCGACTCTCACATGCGTTCGAAGAACCAATAATTGCACGCCGCACGCCCATTGATCATCAAGGAGACCCACTGTTGCTGTCTGGGCGACCCGGTCTACCGGGAGTTATCGGCGCAACTCCTTTAGAGGAACCAGCGCAGCTAAGTAAGTAATGGCTCCGGCGGTTACCCCTATTGCGGTGCGCAATATTGCACCTGAGCCTGAATTCGATCCGAGTTGGTTGGCAACAATGACAACGACAGCGGCCATGACCGCACAAGAAAGGGTTATACGCCCGATTGAGTTGACCAGTTGAGCTTGCCAGAGACCACCCACCCGGCGGTGTAATACGACCAGCGCTGCAACTGCGGCGATCGTATACGCAAACGCATATGCCAAAGCCAGACCGCGGACCCCGAGCCATGGGGTGAGAATAAGAGCGAAGACGATGTTGAGAGCGTTTTCGCCGAGGTTCAAAAAGAATGGCGTGCGGGTATCTCGCAGTGCATAGAAACCCCGCAGCGTGTAGAGGTATACAGAAAACCCGAACAGCCCGACGGCGAAACCCCCGAGCGCCTCTGCTGTGAGCTGAGCCGACGCTCCCGAAAGAGCCCCCCGTTCTAATAGCGACGAGACGATCGGACGCGCTAGCACCAGGTATCCGGTAGCAGCCGGAAGAATGGCGAGCGCCATAAGTCTTATGCCATTAGAGAAACGCTCTCTAAAGG
>CAYGGL010000025.1:0-9026 GCA_964349215.1 uncultured Acidimicrobiaceae bacterium
GGGCTGACACGTCCAGCTGGTGCGCCAGGTACGGCCAATCAACGTCGCCATCACCGATCTGTACACCTTCTCCATCGACTCCGGTCGCGTCCACAAGATGAAGATGGGATACCCAGGGAGCAAGCATGTCGATCCAGTCGGCAAGTCGGCGTCCGCGATGATTGGCCGCTAGTTGTGAGTGGGCAACATCGAGACAAAGTCCTATCTCGGCTCGTTCGGCAAACTCGGCTGTGTCCTCCGGGTCGACGAAGAGGTTGCAGAAGAGTTGCCCGCCTCGGTACCAGGGAAATGGTGGGAGCGTCTGCGCCAACAGCTCGATCCCACTGCAATCGAGCCTGCCCAAACTCTCCGCGACGCGTTCGTAGCGTTCGGCGCGCGCAGACGCCGGAAGTGGTGCATCGCTTGTGAAGCCACCAAGGCTCACAACGATGCGGGGCGTCTCTGCACTTGGAAACCAGGCTTGCATCGAACGCGTCAGAGCGATGACTCGCTGTAACTCCTCGATCGAACGGGAACGATACGACGAGCTCGAGGCAGCAAGGTCCAAAATGTGGTCGCCTGGGAAGAGGTCCGGACTGTGCACCACCAATCCCACCTCCAGTTGCTCATCGAAGATCTGCTCAGGTGGGACATCAAGGTCCTTGGAGCTCATGTGGAACTCGAGAAAATCGGGGTTTGATAATCGGGACAACGAGCGGAAATCGTGGTACCTCACCGGAAGGCCCCAAGGGCGACGGAAGGAGAACGTTCGTCTCATCAACGGTGAAGGGTCGACATCGCTGGGATAGAACAGATCCCCGGGATTCATGTCCCGCTCGAGTCGCCGGCCCAACAGGTCCCGTATGCGGTTGGGCTGAAGTCCCTGTCCAGGACTCTTAACCTCGAGCATCTCCGGCCGGATGACGTCACCTTTCTCGGCAGATCGGTTGATCACCACGCTCTTGGCAAGGACGGTACGATTCATGCGCTCACCCTGTGAGACCTGACGTTTGCCTCCTTGGCCGATCGCCTCCTCCACTTGGCGGATCTGGCTCACCATCTCGGCAAACTCGTGGGGCAGCAGGCTCACCTTGTGGTCGTTGCCCTCGAGAGAACGATCAAGACTGAGGTGTTTCTCGATGACTTTCGCACCCAGGGCGACGGCGGCGATGGCCACGTGATAACCCCGTTCATGACCGGAATAACCGGTCATGCAATGACCGATGGCACCGAGGCGATGGAGGTAAGAAAGTTGGACATCCTTGAAGGGTGCCGGATATGTCGAGTTGCAGTGAAGCAACACGTATGAAGTGCCCATCGAGCGCAACACGTCGACGCTCTCGATGATCTCCGGCTCGGTCGACATGCCTGTCGAAACCAGCAATGGCCTTCCTGTTGCCCCAAGCGCTCTCAGAAGCTCATGGTTGGTGAGATCCGCCGAGGCAACCTTGTACGCAGGCATGCCATAGGTCTCCAACGCCTGCAGACTCGCTATATCCCAAGGGGTGCACAGCGGGGTTATGCCGCGGGACTTGCAGTAGTCGAAGATCTCGAACAGCTCGTCGTCCCTCAGTGAGAACCGGTTCAACAGCCCAAGAACGTATTGGGAGCCAAGGTCTTCGCGACTGTCATCGGCATCACCGTGGTTGCGGTATAACGTTGCAAGGTCTCGCATCTGAAACTTCGCGCAGTCGGCCCCTGCTTCGCCAGCTGCGTCGACCAACTTCTTGGCCATGGCAACGCTTCCGTTGTGGTTGATCCCGATCTCGGCAACAACAAGCGCGGGTGAATGATCACCGATGACATGGGAACCGACTGAAATCTCGCTGTGCCCGGGATGGGCGAGCCAGGAGGGGTGGTGGGACTCAAACGAGTCAACAGCGACGACCATCACGACCTTCCTGTCATGGACCGGTACCACTGGAACATGCGGCCCAAACCGTCCGCTGTCGTGATCGTTTCCTGCAAACCCAACTCGTGGCGAGCTCGGGCAGTCGACGGAACATAGTGAGGGTTCCCAGGGGCATGGCGTTCGTCACGGCGACCCAGAACCTCAACTGGATGGTCGGGACCGGCAAGATCCGCTGTAATCCGGGCAAGCTCGAGCATCGAGAGGCCATGTTCGGAGCCCACGTTGTACGCACGACCCTCCTCACCGCGGGAAAGGATTCGCCAGAGCCAAACAGCTAGATCAGCCGCATAGAGATACGAGCGAACGGTTGTGCCATCGCCCATCACTCTCACCGGCCGCCCCCTCAACACGTCGCCCACAAAATTTCCCGCAGCAAAATGCACATCCAGCGGGAGGCGAGGGCCGACAAAGCTGAAACAACGAGCTGTAGTGCAGCCGGCTCCCTCCTGGGCAACGGCGATGTTGCACATGACCTCGGCCATGCGCTTTGCCTCGGCATATCCGGCTTCTGGATCGCCGATGCCTGGACCCGTCGTACCGGTTTCGACGATCATGCCGGAATTTGGCTCCCAAGGGCCGTATACCGCTCCGGAACTAATGAAGAGAAACGGGATGTCTCCCGACGGAGCCGCCGCTTCGAGGGCTCGATGGGTGCCGTCAAGAATCGTCGTCACCATAGTCATGGCATCCGAGTCGCGAGACCCCCGGGCTGCGCTCGACGACGCTGCGCCGTGGACCACCGCGTCGAAGTGTCCGGTGGTCGTGAACGTACGGACGTCCCCCAGGATTGGCTTGACTCGAGGGTCTTCCCGGAGATGGGGCGCAAGGCGGCCAACGTCTCGCACGAGAACTTGAACCTCGAGATCAAGGCCCAATCGCCTGTCAGCGAAAAGGAGCGTGTCAAGGAGCCAACTCCCGAGAAAGCCGGTTGCGCCGGTAAGCAGCATTCGGCCACCCCGAAAGCGGCTCAAGTCGTCAGCCGAAGCATCAAGGACCATTTCGAGATCAGATGTGGGCAACGCCTGATGTCGGATGAGAGGCTGCGCAGACATGGAACCGCAGGAATCAGGAACAAGCATTGTCACCATCGAACCGTCGGTTGATTGACCACAGAATTGAATTGGCGTGATTGATTGGCGTGATTTCCGACATGCTTTTCGGGCTACCCCAAGGGCGTCTGGGTAGCCTCCATGAACAGTCGCAGGTCCTCGGCCATCGCCGGCAATGACATTTCGACGTAGTTATAGAAAACGCTCCGTGCCCGTTCCCGAGCCTCATCGAGATGTTCAGGCGACCAGGCAAAGCCGTCGTCACCGAACAACGAATCGGCAACGCGTTTCTGATCCCAGATTCCTGCTGCTACCTGTGCAGCGGCGCCCCATCCCCGAAAGTCGACGAGGACCGGCGTGCCACACAGCGTGGCTTCCAGATTAAGGGCGGAGAATGGATCATTGGAGATCAGGTAGTCGACGCTTCGAAAGATCTCCCCGAGCATTGAACGACTTTGGGGCCAGGACTGCGTGATCTCGATCGTTCCGTCCGGGACAGGACCTGCAAGACCCTTGCCGACCCAACGGACGACTCCCGTTCGTTGGCCACGACCGGGATGGAACACATTGAGATCGACAATGGGAACTTGAAGACGGGGGAAGTCCGTCGTGATGGCATGATCCCACGTATAGACCAGGTCGGTCGGCGCCGGGTCATGTCTCTGAGGACCCAGCATCCAACGGATAACTCGCTCCCCACCACTCGGATTACCGGCCACGATCTCGGGATACAGATGCCAGGCGTCCCGAAACACTGCAGCAGGTTGACCCTCGATGCTCGGCGCATCATAGGGATTTTCTCGGTACGGTCCCAACATCGGATGAATCGCGGCCGGCAGGCCGTGGGAACGAAGGTCATCGCAGAGCCGGTGCAGCGCTCGGACACCGCCGGAGGGCGAAAAGGGGGGTGAATAGATGATGTAGCCATATGTTCTCGATGATCGATCAACGGCTGACGAACGGTCTGATTGGCTTGATGATTGCGCACCCACACCGATCTGATGTCCAAGCGTCCACCCCGTGTCGTCGAGCGCAGCGGCCAATGCGTCAATGGCGGGTGGATAACAAACGCCCTGTTGTAGACCCTCCATCTGCTCCCACGCAGCGCGCCTGATCAGCGTCGCCGTACCCACCACTGCTCCCATCTTCGGTGAAGCTTCCATCTCTTCAAGGAGACTCTCGAGCCAACCGTCTTGCGTCGGAGCATCTTGATGGATAAGTAGAAGGAGGTCGGTCGAGGAAGCTGCGACGCCCTGGCGGCAGGCCGCTTCGAAGTCGACGAGCGTTTCATCCCGAAGGATGATCACATCACCCTCAAGCTGTGCCAACAACTCGGCCGTTTCGTCGGTGGAGCCAATGTCCACGAGAACGACCTCATATAGCTCGTCGGGGGTGTGCTCAATGATGGCCTCGAGACATCGTCGAGTTCGTGCGATGTCGTTGAGCAACGGGATGACAATGCTGCACTTCGGCAGATTCAAATCCTTTCACGCTCCTTCACCCAAAGTCGTGGGCAATCCTCCCGAGCCATCGGCAGATCTCCGGCCGAATGAAAGGCCGGTGCCCGTAACGAGAAGCGTCAATTCGATCTCAGGCGGCTACTGACTTCCTTTTCTGGATCCCGGCTGACCTCAATATCGCTATCCGTTCGGCACAGCGCTGCTGACTGCAGACCGAGATTTCCAACAGATAGCAGGCGTTGTCCCGTTACGCCTCGCTTAGGTGCGTATTTAGACTATGGGTCTTTGACGTTAGACGGTGCGTCCGAGGAAGGCGGCTAGTTGATCTGCGAGCGGAGCACCTTCGGGGGCCGATTGTTCGGGGCCGAAGACGCGGGGGTTGCGGGCTTGTTCTTCAGGCATCATCTTTGCTGTACGCATGCAGATCTCAAGTAGTTCCGTGTCGAAAGAGGGAGTCTGCCCTGTTGCTTTTGCGAGGTCCCAACCATGTTGGACCGACTCCATGATTCCGATTCCCACTGCGATCATTCCGGGCATCGACCCAAATGGCAATTCCCATTTGTTCATGATGACTCCATCGACGCCAACGGTTTCACACAACTGATTTGCTGCTTGCTCATAAGCTGTCGCGGCCCCATCTTGAACGAAGTCTTTTTCGAGTTCTGCCATCTGTATAGATGTTGACCGTGCGGCAGCATCAAACATGTAAAGCCCACCGATCATGTGATTCACAAGGGCCTTTACATCGAACTCGCTACAAGGGGTAGGAAGGGCAAACTGATCGGGCGTAACCCCGGCAACAATCTTTCCTGCCTGTTGAGCTGCCTGCTGATACGCGGTGGTGAGTTCCATGAGGCGAGGCTCCCATGTCAGCGATCAAGATGCAAGTAGTACTTGTCTTCGACTAAGAGGGTCTTCAAGTATGTGGGCGCCCGACGGTTGGATGATTCTCAATGAACTCACGAAGCGTTGCTTCGTCAACCTTTTCGCACGTTTGTTTGATCGCCCATGCAGTGGCGATGATTGGGGCGGATAAGTCGGGGTTTGGAGCGATTACGACTGAGCTCCCGTTGCCAGCTGCTTTAACAGGTGCTTTAACAAGTGTTTCGAGTTTCCCTGCGTCTTGTGGGTCACGGTACTGAATGAGAACGTCGCCTCGTTCAAGAATGGCCACCTGGACGGGGCGTTCAAGGGTCTCTTCAAGTATTCCTTTGAGTTGGGGACCGCTTTGATGTGGACCAGAGGTTGGAGGATCGCTCAGGTATTCAGGCTCACGTACGCCTGGCAACAAGTGAAGTGATGAGGCCGGGTCGACCCGCTCACGTTTGATAGGACCACAAGCATCTTTGGTGCCACCATCGGTACACGAGGCGAGATATGACGCTAATACAAGGGCAGCAATCAAGGCAGGTAGCCTGCGCAAGCGGGCAGGTCGATCAAGCGACATGGATTAATACTGACACCGACTCATCAGCCGAAGGGTTTCGAGAATGAATATCCGATCTACACTGTTGATCTATGTCTCGGTCATTGCTGGAGCGCAAGCTCTCGGAAGTTACCGCGGAGCTTAAAGTTCAGCGCGATGAGCTTGCTGTAGCCGATGAACAGCTTGCCTTCTTCTTGGATGGCGCTGATGATGCTCGGCTGCGAGCTTTGGTATCCGAGACGCCCCTTTCAGATCGAGAACATCATGAAGCACAGCGTCATGCTGAGGCGATGGAGCGCCATCGTGATTGGTTGATTAGAAAAATTACCGAGTTGGAACGCCTCCAAGATGAACTCTTGGAGCGTTTTATGGCTGAAGTCGACAAGTAAGTTCAGTCGAAAGAAAGAAAAGGAAAATCACAGTGGCCGTTCGCGTTGTCATCGCAGAAGACGAAGCAATCATTCGCCTTGACCTAAAAGAGACCCTCCAAGAAGAGGGCTATGAGGTCGTTGGCGAGACCGGTCGGGGTGATGAGGCGGTTACATTGGTCAAAGAACTTAAGCCCGACATTGCCATTCTCGATATCAAAATGCCCGGTGTCGATGGGCTTTCTGTCGCACAAGAAATCACTTCTGAGCGTCATGCGGCAGTGCTGATTCTCACTGCTTTTTCACAGCGCGATCTCATTGAACGCGCACGTGATGCAGGTGCCATGGCTTATTTGGTGAAGCCATTTCAACGTTCTGAACTCATTCCCGCTGTAGAACTCGCTCTTGGGCGCTTTAGAGAGATGGTTGCCTTAGAGGCCGAAGTTCGTGGTCTTGAAGAACAGCTTGAGACCCGTCGTTTGGTTGATCGGGCAAAGGGGTTGCTCATGGACGGCCACGACATGTCAGAGGGCTCGGCATTTTCTTTCATACAACAGACTGCGATGAGAGAGAGAGTGACGATGAAAGTGATCTCTCGGCGAATCATAGATGGAGAGCTCACTCCTTCTTAAGAACTTCTAAGAACAGACCACTAGGCTCTGGCCAGTGGGCAAGCTCTTACTTCTAGACGGCAATTCCCTTACCTATCGTGCGTTTTTCGCGCTGCCGACCGATATGGCGACGGCATCAGGGCAAGTCACCAATGCGGTGTTCGGCTTTACGTCGATGTTGATCAATTTGTTGCGTGACCATCAACCGACATCAATCGCAGTTGCATTCGATCGACCAGAGCCGACCTTTAGACACACTTCGGTGCCTACTTATAAGGCCCAGCGAGAACAGGCTCCAGATATTTTGAGACAACAACTTGGCCTGGTGCGCCAAGTTCTTGAAGCACTGAACATCGTGATAGTCGAAGCCCCGGGTTATGAGGCCGACGACATCATTGCAACCCTTGCTTCTCAGGCTCGTGATCATGGTGAGGAAGTCATCATCGTCACAGGCGATCGTGACACTTATCAGTTGGTGGAAGATCCTCTGATCAAGGTTCTTTACAACCGTCGTGGAGTTAGTGATTACGTGCTTTACGACGAGGCGGGAATTATCGAGCGGGTTGGGGTGCATCCGACGCTCTATTACCAATACGCGGCTTTGCGTGGTGACCCATCAGACAATCTTCCAGGCGTACCAGGTGTAGGCGAGAAGACGGCAGCCAAACTCATCGGAGACTACGGAGGCATTGATGGCATCTACGCGAACCTCGATGGCTGCAAGCCGAAAGTGCGTCAGAGTCTCATAGATAACGAGGCCCAGGTCCGGTCGAACGTTCAGATGATGGTGCTTGATCGAGCCGTTCCACTTGAGGTCCAACTCGAAGACCTTGAGCGACGCGAGTTTGATCTTGAAGCCGTGCGCTCACTATTTCAATTCCTGGAGTTTCGCGCTTTGATGGATCGCCTTCTTGAGACAATCCCAGGAAGAGGCCAAGGTGGTCTCGGTGAGGAGGCGGCGAAGGTCTCTGCTGCCGCACTGAATTGTTCGGTCACCGATATCGGGGATCTTGATGAGGCGACCACTGTTCTTGAACGGCTGGCGGTATCCCCTGAAGTTCCACTTGCTTTGGCCGGTGCATGGGAAGGCCCACCGGGGAGATCTCCGCTTGGAGGTATTGCGGTGATCGAGGTTGATCAATCCAACAAGTCGGGCACTGATGGCGAGTCGGAAAAGATTGTTGAAGCGATCTGGTTTCCAGGGTCATTGTTGCGAGATCCTCTGATCACAAAGTCGTTTTCCACCTTGTTCGCACACGAGGGCAGGCCAGTTATTACTCACGGAGCTAAGGCGCTTATGCGCAGCCTGTTGGCTCTGGACATAGATCTGATGACCCTTGATGTCGATACTGAAGTTGCCTGCTATTTGTTGGATCCAGGCGGTTCGAGTTATCCGCTCAATGATTTGTTATTGCGCTATGCCGGCATGGATCTAGGTGATCAAGAAGGTGGCCAAGGGGCCCCAGCACAGGGCCTTTTGGATTTTGACAACAAGGAAGAAGGGCTTGCGGAGACAACAGCTAAGGCCGCACTTGCAGTTGCTTTACTGGCGCCAATGGTCAACGAGGCGATGGAAGCACGCGGCCTACGTTCTTTGTATGAAACCATCGAGCGGCCGCTGGTTCGAGTTCTGGCCAAGATGGAAGTACTTGGCGTAAAGGTCGACAAACATGAGCTGCAAGCTCTTAACCAACGGCTGGGAACCGAAGCTGCCGAGCTTGAGAAGGCTATTCAAGAAGAAGCGGGAGTTGTCTTTAAGGTCAACTCGACCCAACAACTTCGCGAGGTGCTATTCGACAAGTTGGGTCTTGTGCCCCAGAAACGAACCAAGACGGGCTTTTCAACTGATGCAGCTTCGCTTGAGAAACTGCGAGGTCAGCATCCGATCATTGAGATGCTGTTGCGCTATCGAGAGGTAGAGAAGCTGCGATCAACATATGGCGAGGGCTTGATCAAAGAAGTTGCCCAAGACGGAAGAATCCATGCGACGTTCAGCCAAACTGTTGCGAGAACGGGGCGTCTCAGTTCTGATCAACCAAACCTCCACAACATTCCGGTTCGTACGGAAGAGGGCCGTCAGTTTCGTCGAGCCTTCGTTCCTGCAGAGGGCTTCGAGTTCTTGGTGGCCGATTACAACCAAATCGAGTTACGGGTGATTGCCCATTTGGCCAATGATCCCGGCCTCATCAAGGCCTTTACATCGGGTGAGGATGTACACACC
>CAYGGL010000025.1:9036-12445 GCA_964349215.1 uncultured Acidimicrobiaceae bacterium
ATCATATCGATACCATGACCCAGACCATCGTTCGGTTGGGTGAGGATGTACACACCATGACCGCCTCTCGGGTCTTTGGAGTTGAGCCTTCTGAGGTCACTTTTGAACAACGCTCGCGGGCGAAGATGGTTTCTTATGGGCTCGCTTATGGCATGGAGGCATATGGGCTTTCCCAGCGATTGGGTGTTGACGTTCCATCTGCCCAGGTGATTCTCGATGCGTTCTTTGATGCATTTCCCAATATCAAGGAGTACATGGAGACGACAGTCGAGGAGGCTCGAGGCCGGGGTTATACCGAGACGCTATTCGGTCGACGACGCCCTATCCCCGAGTTGTCATCATCTAACTTCCGCATTCGCCAAGCAGGCGAGCGTCAAGCGATGAACGCGGGCATTCAAGGCTTGGCTGCCGACATTTTCAAGGTCGCACTTGTGAGACTCGATCAGGCGCTGGAGACTCGTGAACTCAAAAGCCGCGTTGTTCTTCAGATACACGACGAAGTGTTGGTAGAAGTAAGTCCAGACGAACATGACTTAATGGCCGAACTGGTTCGCGACACCATGGGCAAAGCGTGTGAACTGGCAGTACAGCTGGAAGTGAATCTTGCCTTTGGTCCAAGTTGGGCCGAAGCAAAGGGCTGAGTGACCGGTCCGTGAGTGACCACTGGTTTGAACCCATGGCCGATCATCTCGGCGATGCCTATTTGCGTTATTCGTTTACAAAAGGCACCGAGAACGAGGTCTCGTTTCTCGTTGATGTCTTGGGTCTTGAGCCTGGGCATCGAGTGCTTGATGTCGGTTGTGGCCCGGGTCGTCATGCTTATGCGCTCGCAGAGCGCGGCATCGAGGTTGTGGGTGTCGACATTTCCGAACGCTTTATCGAAATTGCCTCTGCCAACGCTCCCGTAGGGGCGAGCTTCATACGCATGGATGCCAGAAAACTTGTGTGGGAAGGTGAGTTCGACGCAGCTATCTCACTTTGCCAAGGTGCCTTTGGTTTGCTCGGCGGCATGGGTATGAGTGGCGGGGACGGAGAGGTTCTCGCCAACATGATGAGAGTCTTGCGTCCAGGGGGATCGATGGCCGTTTCAGCCTTCTCTGCCTACTTTCAAGTTCGCTGGCTTGAAGAAACCGATCAATTCGATGCAGCGACTGGCGTGAACCATGAGAAAACGATGCTTCGTGATTCCAACGCCAAAGAAGCAGCCTTTGATTTATGGACTACTTGTTTTACCCCCCGTGAGCTGCGACTTCTTGCAGAAAGAGTTGGTTTGTCGGTGCGCGAGATTTGGTCGGTGACCCCGGGGTCTTACGGCAGGGAAGCTCCGAATATCAATACACCGGAGTTCTTAATGGTGGCAGAGAAACCTACGAGTAGACTGTAGGGACCATTCGCCACCCTGGCGTTTGCCTAACCAATTGCAAGACCTTGTCGAGTTTTGGCAAGACCTGTCCGGAAAACAAAGGCGACCTATTTCATGTCCGATACAACTACTACCGATCAGCCCACTACTACCTCAAGTTATTTGCAGCAAGGCTCAGATGCCGAGCGCTTCGGGACCTTCGATGAGGCAGGTGAATACGTACCTCGCCAAGTCGTCGCAGATGATCTAGGTGGCATGTCCTTTGAAGATGCCATCTCAAGCACGATCGTAGAATTCGACGACGGAGACATTGTCTCGGGCACGGTAGTCAAGGTTGATAAGGACGAGGTTCTTCTTGACATTGGATTCAAATCTGAGGGCGTGATCCCTTCTCGTGAGCTTTCGATTCGAAACGATGCCGACCCTTCCGAGATCGTCTCTTTGGGCGAGGTCGTCGAAGCACTGGTTCTACAAAAAGAAGACAAAGACGGACGTCTTGTTCTTTCGAAGAAGCGTGCTCAATACGAGAGGGCCTGGGGCTCTATCGAAAAGGTCAAAGATGCCGAGGGTGTTGTCAAGGGCCCTGTCATCGAAGTTGTCAAGGGCGGCCTTATCGTCGACATTGGCCTGCGTGGTTTCTTGCCTGCCTCGCTCGTAGAGCTTCGACGTGTTCGTGATCTGCAGCCATATGTCGGACGCACGCTCGAAGCCAAAATCATCGAGCTGGACAAGAATCGCAACAATGTGGTGCTTTCACGTCGTGCATGGCTGGAAGAGACTCAAAAGGAACAGCGTGATGATTTCCTTGCCAATCTCAAACCAGGAGAAGTTCGTTCTGGAACGGTTTCTTCGGTAGTCAACTTCGGTGCATTCGTTGACCTTGGTGGCATGGACGGACTCGTCCACGTTTCTGAGCTGTCTTGGAAGCATGTTGATCACCCTGGTTCGGTTGTCCAGGTTGGCGATCAGATTCAGGTGCAAGTTCTCGATGTCGATCTCGACAAAGAACGCATCAGCTTGTCGCTCAAAGCGACTCAACAAGACCCATGGCAAGAGTTCGCAACCAATCACCAAGTTGGCGAGCTTGTTTATGGTCGAGTCACCAAGTTGGTCCCATTCGGTTCGTTCATTCAAGTGGGCGAGGGCATCGAAGGACTTGTTCACATCTCAGAGATGAGCCAGCAACACGTTGATCTTCCCGAACAAGTTGTGGCTCCTGGCGAAGAGTTGTGGGTCAAGATCATCGACCTCGACCTTCAGCGTCGACGCATAAGTCTTTCGATCAAACAAGCTGCCGAGGGTGGCGTGGTTGCAGCCGAGTACCAACAGCACTTTGGTGAACATGCCTATGACGCCGAGGGCAATTATGTCGGAACCGAGGCTACAAGTGAGGCCGAAAGGGCTTGGGCTGAGTACTACGCAGAGTATGGCGATGGAACTGAGACCACTGCCGTGGCATCGACCACAGACGAGGCTGCCGAGGCTGAAGTTGCAACCGCCGAAGTTGTCGAAGAGGCAGCCCCGGTTGCGGCAGAAGAACCAGCCGGCGAAGAACCAGCTGCTGAGTAGTTATCACTAGCTTTAAAAAAGACAGAGACCTAAAACGACAAATCCCGGGCGCCGTTGCCCGGGATTTGTCGTTTCTTGGGGGGGTTCTCTTCCTAACGGCCATTACTGGCAAATCTTGAGGAGTGCTACGGTCCGTTTTCTATGAAATTGATTGGACTCACGGGCGGCATCGGATCGGGCAAGTCAACTGTTTCGGCAAAATTAGCTGAATTGGGGGCCGTGATCGTCGATGCCGATGCGATAACGCGAGAACTTCAACAACCAGGCGAGCCCATTTTTAATGCCATCGTTGAGCGTTTCGGTCCCCAGGTTGTAGCAGCAGACGGCACCCTCGATCGCCAAGCTGTGGCTGACATCGTCTTCAACGACAAGGCTGCTTTGGCTGATCTCAATCAAATGACTCATCCTGGAGTCGGCATAGCCATATCGGAGCGGGTTGAGGCACAAAGATCGACCGATAATGTCGTTATTTTGGAT
>CAYGGL010000025.1:12455-21482 GCA_964349215.1 uncultured Acidimicrobiaceae bacterium
ATTTTGGATGTGCCGCTAATGGTCGAATCGGGCATGTATGCGGTTTCGGGCCTCATCGTTGTTGACTGTCCGCCTGAAGAGGCGATTCGTCGGCTGGTGGCATTTCGAGGCATGAGTGAAACCGATGTCAAAGCTCGAATGGCCCGCCAAGCATCTCGTGAAGACCGTCTCGCCAAGGCCGATGTAGTTATTGACAATTCAGGCACACCCGAAGAACTCGACGCCCAGATAGCCAACATCTGGCAATGGATCCAAAACCAAGACCCCACCCCTTAATTATCGTTCTTCAATTTGTTGTTCTTGGCATAGAGGCCCCGAGAGTGCCGGCAAGTCGATACCATGCGATCAATGCCGCCATTTCAAGTTGTCTCTTCCTTTAAGCCAGACGGCGATCAACCGGCTGCTATCGCGGCGCTTAGCGAGGGGTTGGCAGCGGGTGAGCGTTTCCAGACCCTGTTGGGTATTACGGGCAGCGGTAAGTCAGCGACGATGGCTTGGACAATCGAACAAGCACAACGGCCAACGCTTGTCATTGCGCCTAATAAGTCTCTGGCGGCTCAGCTGGCCAGCGAATTGCGTGAGTTCTTTCCCAACAACCGGGTCGAGTATTTCGTCAGCTACTACGACTATTACCAGCCCGAGGCTTACCTTCCGAGCAGTGATACCTATATAGAAAAAGACAGCTCGATCAACGACGAAATAGATCGATTGCGTCATGCCGCCACCGCAGCGCTTCTTACCCGTCGAGACGTGATCGTGGTTGCATCGGTGTCATGCATCTACGGCCTAGGTTCGCCTGACGAGTATGAACGGAATCTTCTGGTAGTCCGACCTGGCGAAGAACATGATCAGCGGGGGATTCTTTCGCAATTGGTGTCGATGCACTACGACCGCAACAACGTGAATCTGACCCGTGGCACCTTTCGGGTATTGGGCGACACAATCGAAGTGCACCCTGCTTATGAGCAAAATGCCGTGCGCATCGAATTGTTCGGCGACGAGATTGAGCGCATTGTCGAGATCGATCTATTGACCGGTGAGCACGTAAGAGTGCTCGACGAGCTGGTGGTCTTTCCTGCGACGCACTATCTGGCTGATACCGAACGCATGCGTGAGGCCATCGTCCGCATAGAAGACGAGTTACGGAGTCGACTTGACTGGTTCGCCAAGAACAACAAGTTGCTTGAGGCCCAACGTTTGCGCATGCGTACCGAACACGATCTCGAGATGCTTGGCGAGATGGGAGTCTGCAACGGCATCGAGAACTATTCGGCTCCGCTTGAAGGCAGACCGTCTGGCTCGACGCCGTCCACGCTTATCGACTTCTTTCCACGTGATTTCCTTGTCGTGCTCGATGAGAGCCATGTGACTATCCCTCAGCTACATGGACAGTTCCAAGGCGACCGTTCTCGTAAGGAGACCTTGATAGAACACGGTTTCAGGCTGCCCTCGGCGGCAGACAATCGTCCACTGCGATTTGAAGAGTTCCTTGACCGAGTGGGCCAGTGCATCTTCTTGTCGGCCACTCCCGGCCCATGGGAGCTTGAGCATTCAAGCCAAGTAGTCGAACAGATCATTCGTCCAACCGGCTTGTTGGACCCTGAGGTAATCGTCAAGCCAACAAGGGGACAGATCGACGATCTCATTGAGCAGATTGGCCTGCGAGTGGCCAAGGGTGATCGTGTACTGGTGACCACCTTGACGAAGAAGATGGCCGAAGACCTCACCGAGTATCTGCTCGAACAAGACGTCAGAGTGCGCTACTTGCACTCAAACATCGACACGCTTGAGCGAATCGAGATTTTGCGTGACCTGCGACTTGGAGTGTTTGACGTGTTGGTTGGTATCAACTTGTTACGTGAGGGTCTTGATCTTCCCGAAGTGTCACTAGTCGCCATCCTCGATGCCGACAAGGAAGGCTTTTTGCGCAGCGTGACATCGCTTGTGCAAACCATTGGCCGAGCGGCTCGAAATGTTGAGGGCCAGGTCATCATGTATGCCGACCAGATGACCGATTCGATGAAGAAGGCCATTTCTGAAACCGCGCGACGTCGTGAGCGACAAGAGGCCTACAACCTGGCGAACGGAATAAACCCCCAGACGATCCGCAAGGCTGTCAACGATATTCTTGAACAGCTCAGGCCAAATGGGGCGGTACCTGTGGGTCGCGGGAGAGGCGGCAGTCGTCGAAATCGTCAAGCAATCGGCGAAGGAGGAGCCCAGGTAATCATCGGGGATCTCGCTCCGCCAGAGGTAGCAGCAATCATCCAACAACTACGTGAGGATATGCACGAGGCATCTGCCGAACTCCGTTTCGAGGATGCAGCTGGCCTGCGGGATGAAATAAACGAACTAGAAGCCGAACTTAAGACCCTTCACCGCACCAATTAAACAGGTGTCCAGCACGCGACAGCCCTAACGAAGCCTGCCGAGCCTGCGATCCCAAGTTCTTGCTTTGAGCGAGAGGTACTCATACTTGTAGGCTAGCAAATCCTGCTAGCATTTAGGTATGGCTACTACTCGGACGACTTTTACACTGGATGATGATTTGGCTGATCGTGCCCGTCAGCTTGGGGTCAACGTCTCAGCCGCTGCCCGTCAAGGAGTAGCCGACGCAGTGAGGGCCGCCTTGGCTCAGTCGGACCGGCAGGCCTATCAACGGCATCCTGAGCGACATGACTCATTCTGGGATCAAATCGAATCGTGGGGTGCTGAATGAGAAGAGGAGAACTCTGGCTTGCTCAGGTTGGTCGTAAGAAGCGCCCGGTCATTGTGTTGACACGATCCGAAGTGATTGATGTACGCGATCTGGTAACAGTGGCAGAGGTGACGACCTCGATTCGTGGTCTCGCAGCCGAAGTAGCTATAGATCACAGCACCGTTGGACTCGAGCATCCATCGGTCATTAACTGCGATGGAATCCATACCGTCACTCAGACAGCTCTCAGTGGTCCGATCGGCGAGGTTGATGACGACGTAATGCGAAAGGTCTGCTTGGCGGTCAGCTACGCCCTTGGTTGTTGATACCGAAGTTAGTTGCACATCTCGTCTGTCTCACCGCATCCATTAGCATGGCCAGGTGACCGACAAGTTGGTGATCCGAGGGGCGAGAGAACATAACTTGCGTGATGTCTCCCTCGACTTGCCTCGCGATCGTTTGATCGTCTTTACGGGGCTCTCGGGCTCAGGTAAATCTTCGCTTGCTTTCGACACCATTTATGCCGAAGGCCAGCGCCGATATGTCGAGTCTCTCTCGTCCTACGCACGACAATTCCTGGGTCAGATGGACAAGCCTGACGTCGATTTCATCGAGGGACTTTCACCTGCAATCTCGATAGATCAAAAGACGGCGTCTCGTAACCCCCGTTCAACAGTTGGGACCATCACCGAGGTGTATGACTACTTGCGACTGCTATATGCCCGCATCGGCATCCCTCATTGTCCTGAATGCGGCAAGGTGATTGACCGCCAGACTCCCCAACAGATTGTCGATCGCATTCTCACTCTTCCTGAGGGAACTCGTTTTCAAGTTTTGGCACCAGTCGTGCGGGGTCGCAAGGGCGACTACGAGACGATGCTTTCGGATCTGGCACAACAGGGATTTTCCCGAGCCCGCATCGATGGTGAAGTCATGGAGCTTTCCGAGGCAATTCGATTGGAGCGCTACGAGACCCACACCATTGAGGTGGTGGTTGACCGTTTGGTCAAGCGAGATGGTATTGAGCGCCGCCTGACTGATTCGCTCGAAACCGCCTTGCGTCTTGCCGAGGGTGTGGCCGAGATTCAGTTGGTAAGTAGCGATTCAAGTGCTTCATCAGACGATGAGGTCATGACCTTCAGCGAACATCTGGCCTGTTCGTCATGTGGAATTTCTTTCGACGAACTGGCTCCACGCAACTTCTCTTTCAACTCTCCTTATGGTGCTTGTACAACATGCGATGGGTTGGGCACACGCTTTGAGGTAGATCCCGAACTCGTGGTTCCCAACGCGGATCTTTCAATTGGCGAAGGTGCGTTGGCTCCTTTAACTAGCAACCGCAATCACTACTTTGAACGACAGCTCGAAGCACTAAGTCAAGAAAATGGATTTGATGTCCATACTCCTTGGTCAAAGCTGAAGAAGGCGCATCAGAAACTCTTGTTGCACGGGGCGGGAACGAAGAAGGTCACTGTTCAGTTCCGCAATCGCTATGGAAAGACAAGGAGTTACGCAACCAGCTATGAGGGTGTAATTCCTTATCTCAAGAGGCGACATACCGAGGCTGAATCAGATCGGGCACGTGAACAGATCGAGTCGTATATGCGTGAGGTGTCGTGTCACGCGTGTGATGGTGCTCGGCTAAAGCCACAGTCGTTGGCGGTAACTGTTGACGGAAGAAACATCTACGAGCTGTGCTCATTGCCAATTTCAAAGGCATCGAAGGTTTTGGCGTCGCTTTCATTGAGCGAGCGAGACAAGCTCATTGCACATCGGGTTGTGAAAGAAGTAAACGCCCGGGTTGGGTTTCTGCAAGACGTTGGCCTTGGGTATCTCAGCTTGCATCGCTCTGCAGGAACATTGGCAGGTGGCGAGGCGCAACGCATTCGCCTTGCATCACAGATTGGCTCGGCGTTGGTCGGAGTCTTATATGTGCTCGACGAGCCGTCTATCGGCCTTCACCAACGTGATAACCATCGTCTCATAGAGACCCTTGTGCGTCTTAGAGATCTCGGCAACACGGTGATAGTTGTCGAACACGATGAAGACACGATCAAGGTCGCTGATTATGTGGTCGACATCGGCCCCGGTGCCGGCGAACACGGCGGTGAGGTTGTCTATGCGGGGCCAGTTCCAGGGCTCTTGAAAGAAAAGCGTTCGCTCACCGGTCAATATCTCAGCGGCAAACGCAACATTCCCGTTCCCGAGTTGCGACGGACAGCAGGAGAACAATGGCTTACTGTTCGCGGTGCAAGCGAGAACAACCTTCAAGACGTTGATGTTGAGATACCACTTGGTTGTTTCGTAGCAGTCACCGGAGTGTCGGGTTCTGGCAAGTCAACGCTTATCAACGACATCTTGTTGAGAGCGCTGATGCAAAAGGTTTACAAATCGAAGATGGCTCCAGGTCGTCATCGCTCCATTGAGGGCATTGAGTTCTTGGACAAAGTCATTGCCATTGACCAGTCGCCTATTGGTCGTACTCCTCGTTCCAACCCAGCGACTTATACAGGGGTGTTCGATCACGTTCGTAAATTGTTTGCACAGACCACAGAGGCAAAGGTCCGTGGGTATCTGCCTGGACGCTTTTCGTTCAACGTCAAAGGCGGCCGCTGCGAGGCTTGCTCGGGCGATGGAACTATCAAGATAGAGATGCACTTTCTGCCGGACGTTTATGTTCCGTGCGAGGTGTGCAAAGGCGCTCGGTATAACCGTGACACTCTCGACATTTTGTTCAAGGGAAAAAACATTGCCGAGGTGCTCGATCTTTCATGCGAAGAAGGGCTGACCTATTTTGCGAATCAGCCAACTATTGCTCGACATCTACAAACGCTTTGTGATGTCGGTCTTGGCTATGTGCGCCTGGGTCAATCTGCCCCCACCCTTTCGGGTGGTGAGGCACAGCGGGTAAAGCTCTCGACTGAACTGGCAAAGCGCTCGACTGGGCGAACTATTTACGTTCTTGATGAGCCAACTACCGGCCTTCATTTCGAAGACATTCGTAAGCTATTGATAGTGCTTGGGCGTTTGGTGGATCAGGGAAACACTGTGCTCGTCATTGAACACAACCTCGATGTGATCAAGACCGCTGACTGGATCATTGACCTTGGTCCAGAAGGTGGTGATGGTGGTGGCACGATCCTCGTTGAAGGCACGCCCGAGACTGTTGCCAAAACAGAAGGAAGTTATACCGGCCAGTTCCTGGCGCAACTTCTTCCCAAATAAATATTTTCTTGAATAGCGCGCTGAATCCTTAGGAAGTGATTGAGAGCATGCGTTCTAGGGCTACCCGTGCCCATTGGGTAGTGTCTGGGTCGACTGTTATTTGATTGACGATGGTGTCTTCGACAAGGTTCTCGAGCACCCAACACAGGTGTGGAGCGTCGATTCGAAACATTGTTGAACATGGGCAAACTATTGGGTCGAGCGAGACGACTGTTTTGTCAGGGTTCTCAGCCGCAAGCCGCTGAACCAGATGAATCTCGGTCGCAATTGCCAAAGCAGCCCCAGCCGGTGCTCGTTCAACGGCTTTGATTATGTAATCGGTCGAACCAACCTCATCGGCTGCATCGCACACCTCATATGAGGTTTCGGGATGAGCGATCACGATTCCCCCCGGATATTCAGAGCGAAACGCCGCAATCTGTTGGGGGGTAAAACGTTGATGGACCGAACAATGGCCCTTCCACAACAAGAAGGTAGCGCTCTTGCACTCCATTTCACTCAGGCCACCGCGCTCGAGATGAGGATTCCACAGAGCCATGTCCTGGTGCCCATATCCCATTGCCAAGCCGGTATTGCGTCCCAAGTGTTGGTCAGGGAAGAAAAGGACCTTGTCTCCCTTGGCCGGCCCACCTTTGCCGAGTGCCCATTCGAGGACTCCTCGGGCATTGGTCGAGGTGCAAACCGCCCCACCTTTGCGTCCGACAAAAGCCTTAAGAGCGGCTGATGAGTTCATATACGTAATGGGAACAAGTCGGCTGGTGTCGATCGAGCGTTCCAGTGACTCCCAAGCTTCTTCGACAGAGTCGATATCTGCCATGTCCGCCATGGAACATCCGGCGTTCAAGTCGGGGAGTATCACCTTTTGATGATCGGCAGTGAGTATGTCGGCCGACTCGGCCATGAAATGCACGCCGCAAAACACAATGTATTCGGCAAGGCTATTTTCTGCGGCAAGGCTCGACAGGCGAAACGAGTCGCCTCTTGCATCGGCCCAACGCATGACCTCGTCACGTTGGTAGTGGTGTCCAAGAATAAAAAGTCGGTCGCCAAGCTCAGCTTTGGCACCGGCAATACGCTTTGCCAGTTCGTCAGATGTTGCTTCTAAGTACTGCTGCGGTAGAGCTGATTGAATCCTCAGCATGTTGTATTCCTCCCTGGGGGAGAGCGCTTCGTTAATGACCGGTGCGGACAGCCTGGTCGCCCTGCACGGGGATGTCGGTCACGTTGCGAGATATGTCGCCGCAATACCAGGACGGCGAGTCACCACTCAGTTTAAACACTTTGTTAGATAACGCGCTAGATGAGGCGATTCCCAAGGCAGACTGATGGGGTGAAACGACCACCAGCGGGCTCCATTCCTGATGCTCCCGGCTCCTATCAATTCAAAGATGCACAGGGCCAGATCATCTATGTGGGCAAGGCTGCGTCGCTTCGCCAACGGCTAAGCAGTTACTTCGGTGATCCATATTCACTTGCTCCGCGCACGGCCCAGATGGTTGCCACAGCAGAGACGCTTGAGTGGATAGAGGTGCGCAACGAGGTTGAGGCATTGTTGTTGGAGAACAGCCTTATCAAGGCCAACCGTCCAAGATTCAACGTCCGCCTGAGAGATGACAAGAGCTATCCGTATCTTGCTGTGACGATGTCTGACGAATGGCCACGCGCAAGGGTCATGCGTGGGGCCAAACAAGTCGGAACCCGTTATTTCGGCCCATACGGACATGCCTATGCAATTCGTGAGACGTTGGATTTGTTATTGCGCACCTTCCCAATTCGCACCTGTTCGGATTCCAAGTTGGGACGCCACCAGCGCCTGGGTCGTCCTTGTTTGTTGTTCCACATTGAGAAATGCGCCGGCCCTTGTGTGGGAGAGGTGACACCTGAGGACTACGAAGTTCTTGTCGATGATTTATGTCGCTTTCTCGATGGTGATACAGATGCCGTTGTCGCGAGTCTCGAAGGGGCGATGAGGGAAGCGGCAACGCACTTGGAGTTTGAGCGCGCTGCCCGCTTGCGTGACCGGTTGGCGAGTGTCAATAAGGTGATTGCCCGTCAACAAATGGTGGGCAGCCGTGATGAAGATTTAGATGTAGTTGGCATTGCCGAAGATGAGCTTGAGGCCGCCGTTCAAGTCTTCTTCGTGCGCCGTGGTCAAGTGATGGGGCGCAAGGGCTTCGTGCTCGACAAGGTCGAAGACCTTACCCGTGGCGAACTGATCGGTCGCATACTTGAAGGTCTCTATGAGAACGATGCGTCTGAGATTCCTCCACAAATATTGGTTCCGGACGATCCCGTCGAACCCGAGTTGTATGGCGAGTGGTTGAGCTTGCTTCGAGGCTCAAAGGTGGCGGTAAGGGTTCCTCAACGAGGAGACAAGCGAGCGCTGCATGAAACGGTCATGCGTAATGCCGAAGAAGAGTTTGCTCGTCATCGCTTGCGTCGTGCTGCCGATCACAACAGCCGGGCACGGGCGTTGCAGAGTCTTCAAGAGGCGCTCGATCTGCCGGAGGCTCCGTTGCGCATCGAGTGTTACGACATGAGCCATATTCAAGGAAGCGATTACGTGGGGTCAATGGTTGTGCTCGAAGACGGACTCGCAAACCCTCGCCAATACAGGCGCTTTAAGGTGCGCGACGTTCCTGGAAATGATGACTATGCAGCCATGCGCGAGGTGCTAACTCGGCGACTGAGCGCGTATCTGGTTGATAGGGACCGTCCCATCGAAGAACGTTCAGGGCGCTTTTCTTATCCTCCTCAATTGCTCTTGGTAGATGGAGGAAAGGGCCAGCTCGCCGTTGCAGTTGAGGTGCTCGAAGAACTCGGGTTGGATGAAGAGATTCCAGTCGCATCTTTGGCCAAGCGTTTCGAAGAGGTTTACATTCCTGGCCAAGCTGAGCCTGTGGTGATACCTCGTGACTCAGAGGCGCTCTATCTTTTACAACGAGCACGAGATGAGGCGCACAGGTTCGCAATTACTTATCACCGCCAGCTGCGAGCCAAGCGCATGACAAAGAGTCTGCTCGATGACGTCGTCGGCCTTGGGCCGGCCCGCCAAAAGCGCTTGCGCAAAGAAATGGGTGGAATCGCCGGCGTGAAGCGAGCAT
>CAYGGL010000026.1:0-21473 GCA_964349215.1 uncultured Acidimicrobiaceae bacterium
GATCTTCGGGGTGTACCAACCTGCCCGATGATCCGGTGGCGACGCTCCGAGTGTCCGGCCGCGTCATCGCTCCCGGCCGGTCCAGTCCAGGCGCCTGGGGGCCTTCTCTCGGGAGATCTAGACTGGCCGGGTGCTTCAACGTCTTCGCGCCTCTGCCTCCCGGGCTCGTCATGCCGGCTGAGGCCTGCACGCTATAGCCCATCTGGTGCAACAGCTCAGCCTCCGGCACATGCGAGATCTTGAAGCCCTGCGCTCGCAGCTTGCCGGCCAACATGCCCGTCGACTTCGTCGTCCACGGCAGCGGACATATCGGATCCCGCGGGGGATCTGATCGAACTCCGCTGACCTGAACGGTGTTCGCAGCCAGTCGGTTCGCGACCTCACCTGTCCTGTCGTATCATCGTAAAACCATGGATCAAGAGCTGGAGAAGAAGATGCGAGCGGCCGCTGCCAAGCCTGACCCTGGAGACTTTGGCCCCTCCGTTGAGTTCGCTCATTCAAATTTGCATACGGTCCAGCAGAAGATCGACCAGGCGTCGAGCCATGCCGATGTCGACGTCCTCAATCCGGCAGCCCGGATGAAATTCATCAAGCGTTTGCTGCTCCGATTCAGTCGGTTGTTCCTCTCTCGTCAAGCGGCGTTCAACCTTGCCGTTTTGGACGCAATCAGGGAAATCAATCACCAAACCGCCACGATTCAATCATCCAGTGATCAGACGCGCCGGGCCGATGCCATACGCCATGCGAATTGGAATCTCAGACTTGACGAAGTCTCCAAGCGACTGGGTCAAGGACTTGATGGCTTCAACGCCGATATCGCGGCGGTATCGGAACAAGTGAAGGCAGTACATGCACGAGCAGAGGAACTGGCAGTGACCATGCATGCTCGGGAGGAGGCTCTTGCGAGCGAGCGGGACCGCGCTGACCTGTACGCGAGGGAGACAAGGAATGAGTTGGACCTTCTCCTCAAGACCGTTGACGTTCTCGTCGCCGACCTTCGGCGCTCGGGCTCTCCTCCCGATCAAGAGAAACTGGACTCACTTTCAAAGCTCTCTTCCAACCTGGAGGAGTCGCTGTATGAAGCCTTTGAAAACGAGTTCCGGGGCTCGCAACAACTTATTTCTGACCATCTGGCCGCGTACCTCGAAGATCTGTCAGACCTTCGCGGCGGTTCCACCCCCGCTATCGACCTGGGTTCGGGCCGGGGCGAGTTCTTGCGGCTCCTACGTGACAATGACATTCCCTGCTTTGGGGTTGATATCAATGAACGCTTTGCAAAAGCGGCGTCCCAAGATGGACTCGATATCAAGGTAGGCGATGCCCTTGATATCCTGCGCTCTCTCGAACCTCGATCTGTTGGTGCAGTTACCTCGTTTCAGCTCATTGAGCACCTCGAGGTCAACGAAATCGCCATCTTGATCGAAGCGGCATTCCGGGTACTTGTTCCGGGCGGTGTCCTCATCTTGGAGACCCCTAATTCAAGCAACTTGCGAGTGGGGGCGTCCACATTCTACCGAGACCCGACCCACGTCCGCTCCGTGCATCCTGACCTACTCAATTTCCTTGTCCGTCACCATGGTTACGTCGGGGTCGAAGCCCGCTTTTCTTCCCCCCTTGCAGAGTATGAGGATGCGATCTTTCCTGAACTTGCCGACTCGGGCAATACCACCTGGAACTTCATCCAAGATCTCCGATGGGCGATATACGGGCCGCAGGACTACGCGGTGATTGGGCGAAAGCCACGCTCAAATTCGCTCTGATGCGCATTGCCATCGCGAAACCTGATTTCGGCATATCAGGTGGGTTTGAACTGGTCATGAGCCAGATCGCACGACACCTCACGGCAGTGGGGCACGACCTTCGCTGGCTGAATGTCGATATTCCCGCCGCCTACCGGCGATATCTTCCCAAGTTGACCGGAAATCTCAGGAATTGGGAGCAAGCCAAAGAATATTTTGAGTATGTCGCCTTGGTTCGGGCTTGTGAAACGATCGAGGCCAAGCGAGCCGATCTTTTGATCTCCAGTCAACCTCCCTCGTTCGGGGTCTTCCATGATCGCCACTTGAACATCTTCTTTCACCATGCCCGCTTCTTCTACGACTTGGCTGACGTTGCCACTCAGGCGGGCTTCGTGAAGCCTGAATATCACGCACTTGCCTGCAAACTGGTCCGTGGCATTGATCAGCCCCTCCTCGACTCGGTTACCTTCTTTCTCGCGGGCTCGGTAGAGGTTCAACAGAGACTGCTTGAGTTCAATGGCATCACGAAGAATGTTGGACTCTTCCAAGCAGGGCTCGGATTCCAGAACGCACTGCCCTCTGAGAACGGCCTTCATGAATTCGAATACCCGATTTGCGTGAGTCGCCAAGAGTTCACGAAGCGGACTGAACTCTTCGTGGCCGCCATGAAGCACTTCCCACGACGGACGGGCATCGTCGTGGGCTCGGGAGGACGACTTGGCTACGTTCAGCGGCTCGATGCCCGGCTCAGTCGGCCAGACCAGTATCCAAATCAGGATCCTCCTGAGGCGATGTGGCTATGCAACCCAGAGTACGAACCGCCCCTTACGGTGCCCACCGAGGGAAGCAACGTTGTCTTCACGGGCCATGCAACCAACGATGAGCTCGAAAACCACTATCGCCGAGCTCTTTGCGTCGTCGCACCAGCGCTTCGCGAGGATTACGGCCTCACCGCGATCGAAGGTATGGCCTATGGCAAACCGATTATTGCCTGCCGAGACGGAGGCAACCTGACGAGGATCGTCCAAGACGGAGAAAATGGTCTCGTCGTGGACCCCAGACCCGAAGCCATTGCCGAAGCGATCGATCTGCTCGCCAACGACCCGGCAATGGCGAGATCGCTGGGTGAACAAGCTCGTCTAACTGCTGCGAACTACACCTGGAAACGCGCATTGGATCAAGTTGACCAGGCCATCGAACAAGTAGTCGGATGAATATCTCAGTCATTGCCCCCACGCACGTTCCGGCTATGACCGGCGGAGCCGAACGCCTCATTGATGGCATCATCAAGCACCTGAACGAGACGACCGAGCATGTTGCGACGTTGGTAACGCTCCCGGTGCGCGAAGACAACCTCATCGATCTCATTGACGCCTACCGACAATTCGCCGAACTCGATGTCAGTGATGCCGACCTCGTGATCTCATCTAAGTACCCTGCCTGGATGGTTGAACACCCCAATCATGCTGTCTACATGATGCATCCACTACGCGGACTGTACGACACCTATCACCTCTTTGGTCTCCCGGAAACCTCGACTGGACTTCCCGGAGAATTGGCCAGTCTGCAGAATGAACTCAAGAAGGCCAACCCCGACCCCCGATCCATCTTTGATCTCTTCAGTCGAGCGGTCGATAATCTCGGCCCCAGTCACCCTGCATTCACATTCCCTGGCCCGCTCGCGCGGGAGCTCGTGCATACCCTGGATGCCATTGCCCTAAACCCCAGGCGCATGGCTCGCCACCTTGCGATCTCTTCGACGGTTGCACGCCGTCGCAACTACTTCCCGGAAAACGTCGACGTTCGAGCCGTCATCCCGCCAAGTCATATCACGAGCCTGAGACCGCTTGGCTACAAGGGTTTCTTCACCGCAAGTCGCCTCGATGGCCCCAAACGCATCGATCTTCTCATCGACGCCATGAGCTACGTCCCCCCTGGGGCCACGTTGACTATTGCCGGGGACGGCCCGGAACGTGATCGACTCATGGAACGCGCGCAAGGAAATCCGTCGATTTGTTTCGTCGGCCACCTTTCCGAGCAAGAGTTGCTTGATGCTTATGCGAATGCCCTCGCAATTCCCTTTGTCCCCATTGATGAAGACCTTGGCCTCGTCACCCTTGAAGCGCACATGAGCGCCAAGCCGGTCATCACCTGCTTGGACAGTGGTGGGAGCACGGAGTTGGTGACCAATAAGGTAAACGGGTTTGTTGTCAATCCTGACCCATTCAGCATCGGTGCTTCCATGACCCAACTGTTCAATGATCGAGAGATGGCAGAGCGCATGGGCAAGGCCGGTCAGCGGTATGCGCAACGGTTCACCTGGGATGCTGTCATCAATGCTCTGGTCGACCAGTCAGTTCCTTCAGCCCAAGAAGCCGACGAATCAGAACTGCCAACAGCACCCGTGGTCAATCTCGCACGACGTCACTCGATCGTCGTCCTTTCGACCTATCCTCTGGATCCTCCAAATGGTGGTGGGGCGCTTCGTTGTCGGCACCTGTTCACCTCTCTCGGCCAAGATTACGACGTCGAGTACTTGGCCTTCGGCTCCTCTATGGCGTCCGGACCCCGGGTCATGGTGTCATCCGGCCTCGCTCAAACTGTTCATGCCCTCACGCCGCAACAGGCCGCCCTTGAAGCAAGGCTTGCTTCAATGTCGCCAATTCCGATCGGCGACGTTTCGAGCAGTTTGTATGCAGCACAGGACGAAGCCGCAGTGGAACTCATTCAGCAGGCCACCAGAACAGCTGATCTGGTAATCCTGGAGCAGCCGTATCTTTTGCCGATTCTCCGCATTGCCCGCCCGAGTATGCCTTTTATCTACGACTCTCAAAATGCTGAATTCCTTCTCAAGGATTCACTCCTGGCCGATGATGACATTGGTCGTCAACTCAAACAGGTGGTGCGCAACATCGAAGAAGACGCGGTTCGTGGCGCGGAGGGAATCGCCTACTGCTCACCGGAAGACCGTGAGAAGCTCGAAACGCTTGGACCCACGCTGGCTGAATGGCAGTTGATTCCAAATGGCACGGACATTGCCAACATCAACTTCGTCAGCGGCAAGCAACGGTCGGATCGTCGTGACACCTGGCTCGCCCACCTACGCGGCACGAATCCGAACATGACCCAAGAAGGCGTCGCACTCTTTGTCGGAAGCTACCACCCGCCAAACATTGGGGCGGCAGAATGCATCGTCCACATGGCCGCGTGCTTGCCGGATGTTCTCTTCGTCCTGGCTGGTGGCCATACCGAGGCCTTCGAACAATGGAGGCTTCCCGACAATGTGGTCATGACGGGCCAGATTGCTGTGGGTGACCTACGAACCCTGTTGAGCGTTGCGGATGTTTCCCTGGTCCCCATCGTCACGGGTTCAGGTACCAATCTCAAGCTGGCCGAAGCCTTTGCTGCCGGCCTTCCAGTGGTCTCCACTGAGGTTGGGACCAGGGGTTACCAAGTGACCGATGGCCGCGAGCTCCTGATCGCCTCGATCGAAGATTTCCCCCATGCCATTCGTACGGTCTTGGACGACCCTCAACGTGCCTCGCAGCGGGCACGTGCGGCCTACGAAGTCGTCAGAAGTTCCTTTGACTGGGAAGTTATCGGCCAAGACTATCGACACTTTGTGGCTCGGATCCTCGTCCAGGTTGACCGACACCGTCCAACACACAGACTCGCAGGCATACCCGGCTGACGCCTTTGGGAAATGCATCCCAAGGAGCCATGGCGTTGGCAACTGAGGTGTCCACCACCCCCTGACCCCAGTAGGGCACCCGTTGCTCGACTCGTACCTGGAGCTGGTGGCAGCGCGGCCCCGACCGGGCTCTACGACCTTCTCATCGTCCGCGGTGACGTGTCAGCGAAACCCCTCACCGTCGACGCCGTCGTGCAGATCGGTTCCGCCTGCCGGCTGCGGATTCCCAGCCTCCTCGACCGACTCCTTCACCACGCCGTCCTCGTCCCCGCCCAGGCGACTCCTGCCGCATGCAACAAGCCCGCACGAAAAGAGGACGCACCACGACGACCAAGACCTGAAAAGCCAACCGGAGGAGTGGGGACTTCTCGTGGCCACCACCGGGCACTACGGCCTGGCAATTGACACCGCGCCTTGAGTCAGCGAACGGAGGCTGTCGAGAGCAAGGATGGGGTGCCGCAGGTGGTAGAGCATGCCACGTGGGCCAGCAATCATCGCCGATGAGCCCACAGGGCCTAGAGTTCTAAACTCGTATGGCGGATGCAACCAGTTCCCGTGGCAATGCAAAGGCAACCGAGCGGTCGAGCGATTCTCGCGACTTCAGACCGTCGTTGTCGATCATCATCCCCGTGTTCAATGGTGAGGGCTGGATCGGGCGCTGCCTTGCTCACCTGGCAGCGGCAGCGAGCAGGGCCGAGATCTCGTCGGTCGAGGTTCTTCTGATCGATGATGGCTCCACGGATCGTACGCTCGTCGAGGCCGAGACGGCGTTGCACGACGAGCCTGCCATCCCACTGCGAACATTCTCGCAGCCGAACTCCGGCCGGTTCGCCGCTCGCCGCCTTGGTCTGGAAAAGGCCAAGTACGACTTCGTCCTGTTCATAGACACCCGTGTCTTCATTGCTGAATCGGCATTGGCATTCGTAGCGCCACGTCTCAACAGGCCTGACCAACAGGTGTGGACATCGCATGTCGAGGCAGCGACGGTGGATAACCCGATTGCTGGGTTTTGGCAGGCAATCGAACATATTGCCTGGAGACGATATTTCAAGAGCCCTCGAACAATGTCGTTCGGTATCGACGAGTTCGATTACTTCCCCAAGGGAACAACCGCCCTCATCGCCCCCAAGGCGTTGCTCATCGAAGCGTTCGACGCCTTCGAGCCGACGGTGACCGATTGGCACAAGGTCAACGACGACACGGCTGTCCTGAGATGGGTGGCTGAACGTACACCCATCAACATCTCACCTCGGTACTCCAGCACATACAACGCTCGTACCAACCTGGTCGAGTTCCTCAAGCACGCCGAGCATCGCGGCACGGTACTGATCGACGGCTATCTGCGACTCGGGACGAGATTTGCCGGGCCGATCGTGGGCGTCTTGGTGCTGACGCCGGTACTTGTGTGGTTCGCCCTACGGCATCCAGTTCGGGCGGTCATGCTCGGTGTGGCTGGGTCTGCGACCGCGGCGGCGGGGGCCAAGTCGCTTGGCGTCCGCAATTCGGACGCACGCATCTTTGGAACGTTGGCCATGCCTTTTGGTGTCGCCTATCTGACGGGAATGTGGCGAGGGGTGTTGCTCCGCATCTCCTGGTTTCGGCAACAGCACCGACGACCTGTTGGTAGCGCATGATGCGAATCCTCATCTTCAACTGGAAAGATCTCGCGCATCCCGCTGCTGGGGGGGCCGAGGTCTACACCGAGGGTTTTGCCCGTGAACTGGTCAAGCGGGGTCACTCGGTGACCTTGTTCGTCGCCGCTGTCGAGGGTAGGCCGGCCGAGGAAGAGGTGCAGGGGGTCAGGGTCATCCGTCGGGGCGGTCGGTTTGGGGTCTACCGCGCTGCTCGGAAGTTTTGGAAAACCCAAGGTGAGGGTCACTTCGATGTTGTCATCGACGAAGTCAATACTCGGCCGTTTCTTACCCCAAGATTCATTCGATCTGTACCCATTGTTGCGTTGATCCACCAGCTGGCACGTGACATTTGGCGCTACGAGGTTCCCGCGCCGGTCGGTTTCGTGGGTCGCTTCATTCTCGAACCCTGGTGGCTCCGCAGCTATCGAAACGTGACGGTCATGACTGACTCTGCCTCGTCAGCCGAGTCATTCGAGGCATACGGCATTTCCGGGGCGCATCCCTTGCCTATCGGAGCAGCACCCATTGACAGGCCCGTCGTGGACAAAGAGGCGAAGCCGACGGTTGTGTTCCTGGGTCGGCTGGTAGAGAGCAAGCGACCGCATCATGCCGTCGAGGCATTTATGAAGGTGCTGGAGGTATTTCCGGATGCCCAGTTGTGGCTGATCGGTGATGGCCCGTATCGCTCGAATATCGAAAAGATCGCCGGCCCCAATGTTCAGCTGCTCGGCCATGTTCCGAGCAAGGAACGCGAAGAGCGTCTGGCAAGGGCACATGTGTTGGTGACGACCTCCGTGCGAGAAGGGTGGGGCCTCAACGTCAGTGAGGCCTCGGTGTGTGGAACCCCTGCAATTGGCTATCGGGTTCCGGGACTGGTCGACTCGGTTCCGGCCTCTGGTGGCCATCTTGTCGAACCAAATCCTGAAGCGCTCGGCGAGGCCTTGGTCGCATTTTTCAAAGAGGAACTCAGGCTGACCTCAATCCCATCGTTAGTCCCGTGGGCGGACGTCGCCGATGCGGTTGAGGCTCATCTCGAGAAGGCGGTTGGAAGTTAACCCCCAGTCCACCAATCGGGGCTCTCCTCGACACTCGACGATGAAGTGGGCTCCAAAGTATTGCTGGCGTCAGAAATCGTGCGATATCTCACAACTACCCTGTAGCAACGGTACCAGGTTTCGTTAGCAAATCTCGGGTTGGCTGAATCGCAAATCTGGTGTATTCAAGAGTAATTTTGCCGCGCCAAAAAAGTCGAAGTGTGTCGGTAAACATTTGGCAAACGGCGCTCATCGAGATAGTGCTCCCGCTCTCACGTTGCAGGGTGACGGGGACCTCAACAAAGTTGGTGAAGCCGGCGGCGCGCGCTGCTATGAACAGCTCGAGGTCGAGCGCAAACCCCTCTTCACTGAGGGTAGGTAGCACTGCCTCAATGACTTCCCGACGGAACACTTTGATGCCCGTTTGCGTGTCACGTATGTCCAGCTGAAACAGCAACCTGATCAGGAGCCGGTACCCGAACGAATAGAAGCGTCGCAGTGTTGATGCGTGCACCTCGGAATCAGGGTGGAGTTTGCTGCCAAATACGATGTCGGCATTCAATGCCTGTTGAGCGAACAGCAACGAGCCGAGCAGTGTTGGGGATACGTCACTATCTGCGTCGATGAATGCTATGAAATCAGCGTGGGCATGCTCGAACCCTGTGCGCAATGCCGCACCTTTCCCTCGGTTGTGGGGATGGCGGATCTGGCTGAGTGCAGGCAAGTCGAGTTGGTCAACCAGATCAGGTGACCCATCGGTCGAGCCATCGGACACGACGATCACCGACGCTTCGATGCCGAGCGCGGCGAGATGATGATGTGCCGACTGCACGGTGTTGACGACTACTGGGCCAGGGTTGTAGCAGGGGATGACGAGCGCCACGTCGCCGCGGGGCATCGCTTGTCTTCCAGCCGGCCTCGCAGTTGTTGCATGCAGCATTGGCTGGACACGAAGGATCGCCGGAACAGAGACAGCGAGCAGCAGGGTTGCTGACGCAAGTAGCGCAATGGCAGCGAGTTGCAGAGCGGTGACCGCAAAGATCTGACCAGTAATGATGACCAGGGCGGCGCCCCATGCGGTGAGTGAGAGCCGTGAACCGTGTGCGATGTACAACAGCAGTGACACGATGCTTGCCGACGACAACGCCCAGGTCAATGCCAGCAGGCGTATCACGCCGGTGGACAACGATTGGTCATCCACGACGATGAGCCCACCGATCTGTCGCGGAAACAGGACAAGGGCTGACGCCATTGCCACCGCAAGACCCGCGGTCCAGGTCAAACCCGAAAGATAGGCGCGGCGGAGTTCCGTAGAGCCCAGGGGACTGCGTGCGATTGCCGGAAAGTAGAGGAAGAGAATGGTCAGCGGCAGGAACAGAACGGAGCGAGCTACAAGCGCACTTTCGTTGAAGATGTCCGCTGAAGTATCGAGGCGGGATCGGAATGCGATCGAACTGAAAACCAGCATGACGAGCAGTCCCATGGAGGACATGGCCGCATTGGTGACGAATCGCATGGCCGGACTGGCCGGAGCCTTCGGGAGTTGGCGGGGTCGTAGGGCCAAGGCACCCGCTGCGACGAGTATTTCTCCCGCTACAACCGGCACGATATTGAGGCTGCCGTGCGCGCTCGACAGCAAAAACACCCCTACCAGGAGTTTTGCCACTGGGCTCGCGACCAAGAGAACACCCAGCCGCAGCCAGTGCTCGCCGTTCAGCAATTCGACGCGTGGTGGCACCGACAGCAGGCTTGCGAGGACGCCGAGACAAACAAGAACGCCGATCTGGAGACGGTAGGGGCCACTCGATTCGACGAAGGTTGCGGCGAAAATCCCGGCGCTCGCGCTGATGGCCGAAGCCGTCGCGACGTAGGTTTGATCAAACCGGGGTGAGGAGAGACTCCATTGCCCTGGAAATCGGCCGAGCCAACCGACAAGCGAAAGTTGCAGGCCGAGGGACAGGAATCCAACGGCAGACAGCCCAGCGAGAACCGTCCGAACGTCGTTGACCTGGGCCGACGCCAAGCGATCCGCGGTCAGGTGGTCGAAGACGAGATTTCCGATCGACCCCAGCCCGGCGAGGGCAACGAACCCTACCCGAGAGGCCAACCTTGGCCCAGGTGGGGTTGTTGGCACTGATGCCGATGTACCCTTGTCCACCGTTCTGACCTTAGCAGCGCCTGTGTATGGTGGCCGTGGGTGACGTTGGCCGCAATCGTGAAGATTACTTCCGCTCCTCGTTGGCCCAGGTCCACTATGACGACCTCGAAAGGTCTTGCGCGATCGAATGGAACTCCAAGACCGAACCCTCAGGCGTCGTTCCGTCGTTTTGTCAGCCAGTTTCGTGCTGTCGGGCTTGTTGGCATACGTTCTCATGGCTGTCGCCAAACGCTCGATGAGCCCCATTGGGTTTTCAAACTTTGCCGTCTATTGGAGCTTCGGATATTTCTTGGCCGCCACTGTGGGGGCGCCGATCGAACAAGAGTTGACGCGTACGGTCTCTTTTCGGGAAGCCAAGCGCCAAAGCTTCGATGATGACCTGCAGACAGCTGTGAAGCTCGCTGCACTCTTGGTGGGCGCCGTCGTTGTCGTCGGCGTTGCTGTGGCCGCCAGCGGTGAGCTCGGGGGCCTCCATGCGGACGTGTTCACTTGTGTGGTCATGATTCTCTTCATCGGAGGAGAAGTAGCCGGCACGGTCGTTCGCGGAGTCTTGGCCGGGACGAGATCAACCATGGCTCTGGCAGGCCTGGTGGCAGGCCAAAGTGTGCTGCGCACCGGGCTTGTCATCATCGCCGTGGGGGTCAGTGCTCGGGACGAGTTGGTCTGGCTTGCGGTAAGCGTTGCAGCCCTCACGTGCGTCGCGTTCATCCCCAGGGCCTTGGCGACGCGGACACCAGGTCGTGGGGCACCCGATGGGCCCGGTTTGGCACGTGGGGGCATCATGCGCCTCGTTGCAGCGGCTCCTTTCAGCGCGGTGTTCAGTGTGGGTACACCTGCACTCGCGAGCCTTGTCGCCACACCAGGTGATCGTCCCATCATCGGCGACCTCATGGCGGCACTCTCGCTGACGAGTGCCCCGGTACTGGTCGCCGCAGCGCTGCAAAGTGCCTTGATGCCTTCCCTGGTTCGATCCCTCGTCGAAGGTGGCCCCGACGTGCTCCACCGCACGACCCGAGTGATCATCATGGTCGTCATCGGCCTTTCGGGTTTCGCTGCCGCCGGCTCTGCCGTGTTCGGATTGACGTTTCTCCGTCTGCTGTTCGGCCCTACGCCGGGAGTTGGGCGCGTGGCGCTTGTGGCGATGACGTTTGCTTCCGGCCTTCTATTCCTGGGCAATCTTCTGGCACCGGTGTGCATAGCGCTGCGGAGCCATGGCGCTGTTACTCGAGCCTGGGCGGCGGGCGCAGCCACCATGGTGGGCATCGTCTTCCTGCCTGGCCCAATCGCTCAGCGGGTTGCCGGAGCTTTGCTTGGTGGGGCGTTCATGGTCTCGGCGTCGCTGGTCGTGTCGCTCAGGGCTGCATGGCGACGACCATCGGGAATGGGCCATGCAGCGCTGGGGCATTCATCTTTTGACGACTAACGTCAACCTGATGTCTCCGAACGACCCTCACCCTGTTGTGCTCGTCCTGGGTCAGGCCGGCGCAGTCAGCGGGGGCGATGTTCATGCGTTCCGCCTCGCCGAGGGTTGGTTTCGGGAGGGAATGTCGGTGACGTTGCTTGGTTCACCGGACCTTCCGCGATTCGTGACGCCGGCATCTCAATCGATCGTCGTGTCGATACCGACGCCGTTCGACTCAAGTATGCGCACTCGTCCACTGGCCTTCGTCGCCGGCGTTCTGTGGCGCGGCCTCAAGGCGTTGAAATATTGCCGACACGCCTCACTGGTGGTGGCGGGCTCCCATCTCATCTTTGACACAGCCCCTGCCGCCGTAGCCCACTTCCTCATGGGGAAGCCGGTGGTTACCTACGTCTACCATGTCATCGGGGACATGGGTCGTTCGTCGAGCCTTCGCTCGGTATTGGCGGGCCTACTCGAACGGGTGTCGCTTGGGCTGTTGAAGATCACACGGGCTCATGTCTTTGTCGACAATGAGCAGGCTCGAGCCTCACTGCTCAGCCGGGGCTTTCATGCACATCGGCTCCACGACACTGGAAATGCCTACGATCCGCACTGCCTGGTACCAGAGCCGGCGCCGACAGATCCTGGCCGTCTGCTCTTCCTCGGACGGCTGGTGGAGCAGAAAGGTGTCTGGGAGATCATCGAGCTCGGACGTCGTCTGAAGGCCGCCGGCTCGGATCTTCAGATCGATGTCGTAGGTGATGGTCCTCTGCGAGAACAGGTGACTGAGACGGTCGAGAAGGAACAACTCGTGAATGTGCACATGCTCGGTTTCGTCGATGAAGAGACGAAATGGCGTTTGTTCTCGACCTCGCGACTGTTCTTGGCTCCGAGTCGTGAAGAGGGTTGGGGCATTGCTGTGGGTGAGGCACTTCTTGCCGGACTTCCGGTCGTCGCATTGGATCTTCCGGCCTACAGCCACTTCGCGGTCACGTTTCCGAGGACTGCTGCCGACGGTTCCGACTTCGTGGAAGCGGCATTCGAAATCGCCACAGACGAGCAGCGGCTTCAGGATCTGGCCGAGGATGTGCAGCGAGAGCGTAGCAACCTGCCGTGCTGGGAAGATGTCATAGCAAGCGACCTTCTCGTGATGCGAGCGATCCAAGAAGAGGAAGATTCAAGTGCCGTCCTGAGGTGTCGTGGGTCTGTCTGAAACGCCCACCGCTGTGGCAGGTTCGGGAATCGACGCCATCGACGCCATCGTCGAGCCATCGGCGACTTGGCGACTGTCCCCTGAGGTTCGGCGTGGTCTGTTCGGGCTGGTCCTGACCTTCGTCGTGTTGAGCGTTCTTGCTTTTCTCTACATGGATGGGGCTGCTCTCCATTGCACTTCCACGGTGCGTGGCGCTCCCGGTGACGGCACGACAGGAGGTGTGTGGCTCAACTATCTCTGGCTGGAAAACGGCGGCGGACCCTTTGCGGGGGTACAGCACATGACCGGGGCCGCGAGAGGTGACGCTCTCTGGCAGCCGATATTCATCGTGAATTCCGGATGGTCGATCCCGATGTACCTATTGGCCCTATTGGCCGGCCCAGTCTGTGGGTACAACCTCGTGATCATCTTGGGTTTCATTACCACGGGTCTTGGCATGTGGCTCCTGGCCTACTTCGTTTCCAAAAATCAGATGGCGGCGCTCTTCAGTGCGGCGACATTCGCGTACTCCGGTTTCACCCAGGTCAAGGCTGAGGGGCATGTGAGTGGTCTATTTCTGGGTTTCTTTCCTCTGCTTGTCCTCACATTGCTCTGGCTGTGGAAGAAACCATCGTGGCGGCGAGCATTGCTTGCCGCGTTCGTTTGGTCCGCATTGGCCTATGTCGATGCGTACTATCTTGCCTTCTCGCTGGTACTGGTAGCAGGGCTTGTCGCTGGGACCTCCATCGGTGTTATGACCTGCCACAAACGGGATTTCATCGTCTCGCTCAAACGCATCTTTGGGTGGACGGTAGCTGCGGGATTGCTGGCACTGGTATTGCTTACCCCTTTTGCCTATGCAACTCTCTCCAATCGAGCTGAGATAACCGCAGAACGGGGTCGAGGCATCTCGGAGGTGGTAACCTACTCAGCGCGACCATCCGAATATGTTCTGCCCCCGCGCTACAACCCCTTTCTTGGGGAATGGCTCGGCCTGTCTCGATTTCTACCCACACATGGTTCGAACTCGATAGAGTCGACGATATATCTCGGTTGGATTCCCATACTCCTTGCGGCAACGGCGATTGGTGCCAGACGCAGCCGTGGTTCTCGCGCTACCGAAAGGGGATTGACTGAGATTGATCATCCGCATAGTTGTTCCACTCAACAGCGGACTGTCATCTGGGGTTTGACCGGCATCGTGCTGGCGGGATTTGTGGCAAGTCTGAGTCCGGAATTTAGGCTATTTGAGGTGGCTGTGCCTATGCCATCGCGGATTATTCACTCGCTCTTTCCACAGATGCGTGTCTTTTCTCGTTTGTTCGTTGTTGTGCACACTGCCGTGGTTGGCCTCGCTGCAATTGGCTTGGGTTGGGTATTCACAAGGATGAGGCGACCCCTGCTTCGTCGTTCCGTGGCTCCTTTGCTTATGTTCCTTTCTCTTTTCGAGTCCCTGGCATACTCGCCCAGCTCAATCCCAGTCTGGTCGTATTCCCAGGCTCCAGAGGTCTATCAGTATCTCAATACACAACAAGACGTTCGGGTGGTGGGGGTCTACCCACTTGAAACAACAGCAGAAAATCCTGATAAGTCTATCTTCACCTTTCAAACTGTCTTGGACAAGGTGATGCTGAATCCGTTCGTTGACTCGTCTCGCCCTGACGACCCTTCCGACCTCGCTCGGGGACTCGCCGCACTTACCGACCCACAGACGGTGCCGGCACTTCGAGCTTTAGGGGTCGATACCGTTGTCGTGGAAACCCAAGCCCTCGGCCAACTTCCCTCGACGGAACTCAGCCGCCTGGGGTTGTCCCTCAGGGAGGATTTCCGTTACGAGAAGGATGATGCCCGGAATCAGATAAATGGTGGAGCACAACGATGGGCTTATTTGTCGCCCTTCTATGACACTGATGTCTTTAGGATCGATCCAGGCCCGACGGCTGTAGCAGTCGTGGCACTCGGGAAGGGATGGGGGAGATTTGAGCGTAGTGGGTGGTCGGGCTTTCGATGGATGGAACAGGGTTCTCAACTGACAGCTGTCGGCATCAGCCGAGAGAGCGGCACAGTTCAGGTTTCTTTCTTGGTGTCTTCATTTTCACGAGAGCGGCATCTCGTTGTCATGGACGGCTCGAGAATCCTTGCTACGGTCGTTGTGCCGGTTGAGGGTACAAACGTGCAGTTCAACGCGCCAATCAACAGAACATTGACACTGAAATCGGTTGAACCAGCCAGCGTCGTTTCCGAAGTCATTCCTGGGAGTAACGATAACCGATCGCTTGCGTTCTCAGTTTCTGGCTTTGATGTCAAATGAACTGCACTGGCCGGTGTGAAATGCCTGAGGGTCAGAACCCGTTGGATGTGCTACATGGGCCGAGTGGCGACGACGGTGATGAAGGCGGCGTGTCGAGGGTCCCATGCTCCAAATCTGCTGGGCAAGGGGTAGTAGCCGGCACCTCTGATGTGGACGTCAACGAAACCATGCGCTTGGAAGAGTTCGATGAGGCCCCTATAGGCAAAAACTCGAACATGTTGCCACCCGGAACTGAGATTGTCGAGATGTCGAAGGTTGGACAGCGGGTTGCCGATTGAAGCCTGTGCGCTCGACACATTTGTAATCGAGAAGGGCTGCCATCCCAGAAAGCATGCGGCGATGTTGTGCCAACTCGCGAGATTTTCTGTGGAGACGCAGGCAACGCCACCTGGACGAAGAATTCGATAAGCCTCCGCAGTGAAGTGATCGGTATCGGTCACGTGTTCGATAACCTGGTTCGACGTCATGACGTCGACCGATTGATCGTCAAGCGGCCAACGTTCCTGAATGTTTGCAGGAATGGCCTTGACACCATTCCTGCGAGCAACTGCCACGGCTTGCTCGTTGCGCTCGAGCCCGATCAGTTCTGCCCCTGATGGAGCGTATTCAAGAAACCTTTCTCCGTCCCAACAGCCGACATCGCAGACCACGGCTCCCGGGAATGACCGTTCCTTCACCGCTCGGGCAAGTTGAGAAACATTGTGATCCATCGCATTGGTGAACATGGCCAATCCGCGAGAACGAAAAAGACCAGAGCGCGGGACGCTCTCAGGGGCGATGTCAAAGTGGATTTCGGGCATACGGCCAAGCGTAGCCTGGCGGGTTCTTCCGGTTCGGATGGGGAGAATAGGAATACTGCGGCTTTGAATGAGCCCGTTGTCTGCCACCGTACTGGGCAAGCAACGGGCGCCGAGCGCCATGGCGACATGGATGTCGCCCGCCCGACACAGCCTGATCCTCATCCCGATGGGACGGTCACGCCACGGGCCCCACTAACCTTGATCCATGGCCTTGAGGTTTGTGATCGTTGGCGGCGGCCCGGCCGGCCACATGGCGGCCAGTCATGCGGCACGGCTGGGGGCCGAGGTGACGCTGGTGGAGCGTGACATCGTCGGCGGTGCAGCGCATCTGTGGGACTGCATCCCATCCAAGGCCATGATCGCCACCGGAGGTGCGATGGCCCTCACCCGCCGAGCCGCCGGCATGGGTCTCGAGCCCATCGAGGCGCGTCTCGACTTCGAGGCTCTCAGGGCACGGAACGCCTCGATCGAGGAGCGGTTGAATCGCTCGGCCATCACGCTGTTGGAGAGCCAAGGCGTCCGCATCCTGCGGGGAACCGGCCGTTTCGCGGGCCCACACGAGTTGGTGGCGGAGACCGACGATGGTCCGGTCGAACTCGTCGGTGATGCGGTGTTGCTCTCGACCGGCAGTCGTCCCCGCATTCCCGATTGGGCCGAGATCGACGGCCAACGGGTGCTGACCACTCGTCAGTCCTACCCGCCTGTTGAGCTTCCCGAGCATGTGGTTGTGGTGGGCTCAGGTGTGACCGGCGTGGAGTTCGCGCACATGTTCTCGTCGTTCGGTTGCAAGGTGACCTTGATCGTCAGTCGACAACAGGTGCTGCCGCAGAAGGACCCCGAAGTCGCCGCCGCCCTCGAAGCCGACTTTCTCGGTCGAGGCGTCACCTTGCTGAAGGGGGCCCGAGCGGTTGGCATCGATCGTGATCCCGATCATGTGGTCGTGCGATGTGATGACGGGCGCATGGTGAAGGGCAGCCATGTGATCCTCGCCATCGGTTCGATCCCCAATTCGGAGGGCTTGGCCCTCGAAGCCGCCGGCGTGCAAACCGACAGCGGCGGTTACGTCTCGATCAATCAGCACTGCGTGTCGAACGTGGCGCACATCTATGCGGCCGGCGACCTCTCGGGCAAGCTCCCCCTGTCGTCGGTCGCCTCCATGCAGGGTCGCAAGGTGGCCGAGCACGTCATGGGCCTTCACACCCGCGAGCATCGCCATCTCGACTACGACAAGGCGGCATCGGCAATCTTCACCGAGCCGGAGATTGCCGACGTCGGGCTCGCCGAGGCCGACGCGTTCTCGTCCGGGCGAAAGATCAGAGTGACGAAGGTGCCGTTCTCGGCGTCGGCCAAGGCGCTGATCGAGGGCGACGCCCGCGGGTTTGTGAAGATCATCTCCGACCCGGCCACCGGCGTGGTGCTGGGTGGTTCGATCGTGGGCCGCAACGCGGCCGAGCTCATCTCGGTCATCGCCCTGGCGGTGACCGCCGGGCTCAAGGTCAACGACATCGTGGAGAGCCTGCTCGTGCACCCGGCACTGGCCGAGGCGCTTTCCGAGGCAGCGGAATAGGCCGGCATGGAGATCCACGCCTGTACGATCATCGCCCGCAACTACCTGGCTCACGCTCGGGTCCTGGCGTCGTCCTTCCGTGCACAGCACCCCGAGGCTCGGTTCACCGTGCTGGTGACCGACGACCGCTTCGGTGAGGTGACCGGAGACGGTGAACCGTTCGAGGTGATGCAACTGGGCGCCCTCGACATCGAACAGGCGACGCTGCACCAGATGATCATGGGCTACGGCGTCATGGAGTTGGCAACAGCGGTGAAGCCCTGGTTGTTGCGAACGCTGCTTGCTCATGGCAGCGGCCTCGTGGCCTACTTCGACCCCGACATCTTCGTGTACCAACCGGTCGACGATTTGTTCGAGACCGCGTCGTCACACGGCATAGCGCTGACCCCCCACCTGCTGGCGCCGATGCCCCGTGATGGCAAACGGCCGACCGAGGCCGAGATTCTCGGTGCAGGCATATTCAATCTGGGTTTCATCGCGGTGAGCGACGCGGCAAAGGGCTTCCTTGACTGGTGGTCGGAACGCCTTCGACGTGATTGTCGGGACGATCCGGCGAACTTGGTCTTCACCGATCAACGTTGGATCGACTTCCTCTTTCCTCACGCCGTGGTGCGGGACGAGGGCTGCAATGTCGCCTATTGGAACGTCGATCAACGGATCGTGCGTCGCGTCGAGGGTCAATGGCGGGCAGGGGACGCGTCACTGCGCTTCTTCCACTTCAGTGGCTACAGTCCCAACGCTCCCTGGCGCCTGAGCAGGCATTCGGGGACACGACCTCGGGTGCTGTTGAGCGAGGAGCCTGATCTGGCCTCCCTGTGCGATGCGTACGGAGAGGCGTTGTCGGCTGCCGGGTACGACGCGGTGACGCCCATCGCCTACGGGTGGGGACGCCTGCCCAATGGCATCCCGGTGGACGCGGGGATGCGCCGTCTCTACCGCCAGGCGCTGGGCGACATGGAGTCCATCGGCTGGCCTGCTCCACCCGACCCGTGGGCACCGGGGGAGCTTCCTGCCTTTCTTGCCTGGTTGAACGAGCCCAATCCTCATCGCCCGTCGCTTTCCCGTTATGCCGGGGCGGTCTACGAGGATCGTCCCGACGTGCACACGGTCTATCCCGATCTCGACGGCCCGGACCGAGAGGGCTTTCTCGGTTGGCTGCATGAGGATGGGGCACGCGAGATGGGCTTGTCGTCCCGTCTGCTGCCCGAGAATCCTGCGCAGACGGCGTTCTCGGCCCGGATGGCTCCTCAACCACCCGCCCCACGGGAAGGCGTGAACGTGGCGGGCTATCTCCGGGCCGAGCTGGGTGTGGGCGAGGCTGCACGCCTGGCCGTTGCGGCGATCGACGCGGTCGGCATACCCCACACGACCCTTGCCTATGCTCGAACCTCCAGTCGCCAGGGCCATGACTTCCAACCCGACCAGGTGACTGCGGCGCCCTATGACATCAACCTCGTGTGTGTGAACGCGGACCAGGTCAGCTTCTTCCGTCACGAGGCCGGCGCCTCGTTCAATCGCGGGGGTTACACGATCGGGCTGTGGTTCTGGGAGGTGGAGGGTCTCCCGGAGTCTCTTCATGGCGCCTTCGATCAGGTCGACGAGGTCTGGGTGGCCACCGAGCACGTTCGTGCAGCCATCGCGCCACATACCAACAAGCCGGTGCGAACCATGCCGCTCCCCTTGGTCGCTCCGCGCGTGGATCCCCTGATCACCCGTGCCGATCTTGGTCTGCCACCGGATCGCTTTGTGTTCCTCTTCGTCTTCGACTACCTGAGTGTGCTCCAGCGGAAGAACCCCATTGCCGTGATCGAGGCGTTCGAGATGGCATTCCGGCCCGATGAGGGCCCCCTGCTGATCATCAAGTCCATAAACGGCGACCAGTGCCCCGCGGAGCGTGAACAGCTTCGCCATGCCGCGCGCGGCCGATCGGACGTCGTGCTTCGTGAGGAGTACCTTCGCCCGGACGAGAAGGCCGCGCTCATGGCGAGTGTCGACTGCTATGTCTCTCTGCATCGCGCTGAGGGGCTCGGGCTGACGATGGCCGAAGCCATGACGCTGGGAAAGCCGGTCATCGCCTCGCGCTATTCGGGCAACCTTGATTTCATGAACGAGGAGAACAGCTTCCTGGTGCCCACGACCCCGGTGGCGATCCCCGCCGGCACTCCCATCTACCCCAACTCAACCCGGTGGGCTGAGCCCGACGTGGCTGTTGCGGCTCAGCTGCTCCGTCGGGTCCTCGACGATCCCGCAGCAGCAGCCGAACGGGCGGAGCGAGGTCGTCGGGACCTGGAGCGCCTGTACACGCCCGAGATCTGTGGGCGACGGATGAAGGAACGGCTCGAGGAGATTCGAACCTCGTCCGGAAGAACACCTGGGCAGGAGAGGTCCGCCCGAGAGAGAAAGAGCGTGATCAACGTGGTTGAGGGAACAGCCGATGTCGTCGGCACGGGATCGGTAATGCGCTCGGCGCGGGGCGGTTCGAGCGTCATGGGAAGGCTGGCATCCTCCAGCCCGGGCAGGCGGGCGCTTCAGGCGATCACCCGTCAGCTGTCCGAGCGAGTCGATGCGGAGATGATGGCGCTCTCCAACCGGATCGACGGGCTTGCGCTGGATCAGCGTCGGTTTGTCGACGCCATGACCGAACAGGTGCAGGCACTGACCGAGGCGGTGAATCGCCTTCAGCTCCGCATGGAGGATCCGGACCGCATGGAGGGGGATTCGAGTTCTTGAAGGTCGAGTGGCCGAGCCGGTCCCGCTCCGTGGGTCAGGCGGGGCCCGAACAACCGTTGTGGCCGGCAACGATGAGATCGGCCAGCTCCCGGAAGGCTCCGTGTCCGCCCTTGTTGGTGCAGTGGTAGATGGCTTGGGACATGGCCACCGCCGTGGCATCGGCTGGGCAGGCCGACATGCCGACGCGGCCCAGCAATTCGGCATCCTGGATGTCGTCACCCAGGAAGGCAACCTGGCTCCATTCGAGACCCAGGCGGCGTCGGACCAACTCGGCGTCGGCGACCTTGTCGAGGGAGGCCATGCCAAGGTGATCGACGCGGAGCTTTTCGGCCCTGCGTTCGATGGCGGGCCCGATTTCCGAGGTCAGCAACATGGTCATGATGCCGTGATGGCGCAGCAATTCGAAGCCTTTGCCGTCGCGTGCGCTGAATCGCTTGGTTTCCTCGCCTGAACTGCCGTAGTACATGCCGTTGTCCGTCAGGCATCCGTCGACGTCGCTGATCACGAGACGAATGTCCGCGATGCGGTCCCGAAGCGACGGGAGCATTGACACGGTGCTCGTCCGGGACCGCAACAAGTGGTCGATCACGACCGCGTCGGAAACCTCATCCAGCTCGAAATAGGTCTCCTCGGCCATCTCGTGCAGCCCGACGCGTCCGTTGATTCGACACCCGCTGTCCATGAATCCCGCCCTCGACGTGACGTAGATCGCCCCGTTCTCGACGAGGAAGCCTTCATGGTCCTGGCGACGGGGGCGCCGCGTCGGCTCGAATCCCACCGGCAGGGCCCCGAGCTCGGCATGGTTGACCCATTGGAATCGGAGTTGACGGACCACCGTCATGGCACTGTCAAACCCTTGTCCCAAGAGCTCGACGGCAGCCGTCACATCGTCACTCGTGGTGAGGGGGCTCGTTGCCTGCAACAAGGCGATGGGGTCGGCGGAGGAATCGGCCCGGAGGTATTCCCCGATGGCACTTTCGGTTGACGCGGTGTCGGTGGCGGTTTCGGCCGAGCGCTCAAAGACGACGACCCCCGGCCAGTTGCGAACCACGTGGTCGGCCAGATCCGGGTCGTCGGTGCTGACCACGACACGTTCGATGGCGTGGGAGCCCGTCGCTGCACCGATCACCCAGTCGACCAACGGCCGTCCGGCGATGGGTAGGAGGTTCTTTCCGGCGATGCCCTTGCTGCCTGCTCGAACCGGGATGAAGGCAG
>CAYGGL010000027.1:0-20913 GCA_964349215.1 uncultured Acidimicrobiaceae bacterium
ATCAGGTGGAGGCGGCGGTGGAACTGGTGGCGGTAGCACTCCTGCCCCGGCGCCATCAGGTGGAGGAGGCAGTTCGCCAGCCCCAGCCCCAGCACCTGCCCCGGGTCCAGCACCTGCGCCAAGTCCAACACCCGGGCAAACTCCAACGCCTCCTGCGAGTGGAGGTAGCCCCCAGGTCAAGTTGCCTGACATCTTGCCAACCCGGTTCACCTTTGGTGATGCGATCGATGGTCCGGGCAAGATTCGTCTACGCCCAGTTGTCGGGTTCTCGCCCTTGTCCAGAAACACGCCGTCAACTTGGCCGAGCCAAGTCTGTCGCATGACAAGTTGCCAAGGAATACGTCTATAGCGATTCCTCAGCGGGCTAGGCGTGTGAGTTCGACCTCTACCCGGTGATGCTCCGATTCACCTCCGCTGAAGATCCCTTTCAGTGGAGGAACGTCGGTGTAGTCACGCCCCAAACCCACGAGCACGTGGCGCTCACCTACGAGCTGATGATTGGTTGGATCGAACGCTCTCCATTCGCCGAGCCAAGCTTCGATCCATGCATGACTTTCGCCGATCACCGTTGCGCCGATCTCTCCAATTCCAGGATGTAGATATCCAGAGGCGTAGCGCGCCGGTATGCCTGCTCCCCGCAAGAGGGCGATGGTCAGGTGGCTGTAATCCTGACAAACCCCCTCAGCTGAGCGCCAGGCATCTATATCAGTGGTCCTGACAGTTGTGGAGCCGGGGCGGTAATGAAGGTGTTCGCTCACGATGTCGAGCGCCATTGATACAGCTGATGTCGGGTCGGGGGCGGAGCGTAGTTCTGCTATGAATTCGTTCAACTCCGCGTCCATAGTCACAAGGCCGGAAGGCCCAAGGTATTCGCACCACCGATCAATCACCTTTGGATCAGCCAGCGACTCCCAATCTGGTTCTGATGAGGGAATCGTCAAAGGGACAGTGTCGACAAGCGAGGTAGCCATTATGGAAAGATCGTCGTGGTAATTTTGAATATCGAAGGTGTGCACCACCGTGCCCCAGTAGTCGATATAGGACTCGAGTCGAGTGCTTGGTTTTACGTCTATGCGGCTGGAGATAACGAGTTGGCCATTGATTGCAGAAGGCGTGAGCCTGGCTTCGTTATAAGAGGCCCCAACTGCAGACGAATAGGCGAGATCGGTACGGTGTTGGACTCGTATCCGCCACGAGGAATTGCTCAGATCATCTGTAATTGAATTACTCATGCTTGCCATACCAGCGCTCGGGTCTGTCGGAAATAGCGCTCACCTACGGCGTTTCCGGTTGTCGCTGCGGCTCTTTGTATATCTCGAAGCAACACAGGTAGGTCAGCCAGGAGCTCTGCAGAGGTGTGGAACTCGAGTTGAGTTCGTGCCCTGCCAAGGATACGCCGAGCATCATTGCTGAAGCTTCCGCTTCTTGCTGTGGTTGGGTCAAGTTCGATAAGAGCAGCTTCGGCAGTGCAGAGAGCGTGATAAATAGATCGCGGAAACAGCCTGTCGAGTAGCAGGAAATCGGCAGCGAGCGACCCGTCGACCGCTCGCTGATGGGTACTCAAGTAGGCCTCATGGGCAGCACAACAGCGCAACATGGTTACCCATCCGGTGGGTCCCCAGATTTCCCCATACCGGGCAGAGAGTAGACGCGCTGTCATGTCGATGCGTTCCAGGCTGCGCCCAAGAACGAGGAAGTGCCAGCCGTCATCACGCACCATGGAACTGTCGGCAAGCCCCGAGACCATGGCAGTGCGTTCCTTGACGAATCGGAATAAGGCGTGAGGGCCTATTCCGACAAGCTTGGCCAGATCGGGGAGGGTGTGATAGGTCGTATTAAGGCTCTCCCACATCTCCGATGAGATGGCATCTCGGGCCCCGCGGGCATTGCTCCGAGCAGCCCGAAGCGAGCCGACGATCGATCCCCGGTTCTCGGGGTCGGCAGCGAGGAGAGCGACAACGAGACTGGCGTCGGGTTCGCGATCTTCGAGTTCTTGGATACCCATTACGTCAAGTAAGGCCCGGCACGCTGCGCTTTCGTCGACGCGTCTGTCTTCGAGAAGGAGCTGGAGATGAACATCGAGTATGCGGGCGGTGTCCTCGGCCCGCTCCACATAACGACCGATCCAATAGAGCGACTCTGCCAGGCGGCTCAACATGATGTACCAAGCCGCTGCTGCTGCTGCTGCTGTTGTTGTATGTGAAAGGCGTCATCGGGACCCGCCTCTGGCAGCCATCCGGGCAACAAGGTGGATGGTGCAGGTCGTTTCAATGCGGCTTGTTCTGGTTGGTCACCAGGGCGGGCCAATACCCAGGTGTCCTTAGAACCGCCGCCTTGGCTTGAGTTCACAACCATGCTGCCCTTTGGAAGAGCGACTCGGGTGAGTCCACCGGGAACCACCCATACCTCTTTACCGTCATTTATGGCGAAGGGGCGCAGGTCGACATGACGAGGTCGAAGGTGAGCTCCATCATAGGTAGGCGCTGTCGAGAGGTTCACAACTTCTTGTGCAACCCAGCTACGTGGGTCAGAGACGATGGCTCGGCGCAGGTCGGAGAGTACTTCATCGCTGGCGTGAGGGCCGATGACAAGGCCGTATCCACCTGATCCATTAACTGGTTTGGCAACGATCTGGTCGAGCCGATCGAGTACTGATGCCCTCTGGTCGGGGTCCTCGAGGTCATAGGTCGGGACATTGGGCAAAATTGGCTTTTCGTTTAGGTAATACTCGATCATTTTTGGCACATACGGATAGATGGCCTTGTCATCGGCTACCCCATTTCCGACCGCATTGGCAAGCGTAACGTTGCCTGCACGCGCTGAGTTGAGTATGCCGGCTACGCCGACGAGTGAGTCCCAGCGGAAATGGAGGGGGTCGAGAAACTCGTCATCAATCCGGCGGTAGATGACATCCACTCGGGTCAACCCAGAGGTGGTACGCATCCAAACAATCCCATCGCTGCAGAGCAGGTCGCGTCCCTCGACGAGTTCGACCCCCATCTGGCGGGCGATAAAGGCGTGTTCGAAATGGGCTGAGTTGTAGATGCCCGGGGTGAACACCACGACATTGGGCTCACTGATGCCATGCGGCGCAGATGCATATAGAGCATTGAGAAGTCGCCTCGGATACTCACCCACCGGCCGTACGCGCTGCCTGGCAAACAATTCGGGCAGCACATGGGTCATGGTGCGACGGTTCTCGATCACGTAGGAGATTCCCGATGGAGTACGGAGGTTGTCCTCCAGCACTTTGTATTCCCCGTGCTGGTCGCGAACGAGGTCGATACCTGCAACTAGCACCCGAACTCCATTAGCCGGTTGTATGCCGGCGGCAGCTCGCTGGTAGTGGGTGGAGCTGGTGACCAACCGTCTGGGCACGATGCCTTCGAGCATGATCTCGCCCCTGTTGTAGACATCATCTAGAAAGGCTTCAAGGGCCTTTACCCGCTGTATAACTCCTTGCTCGATTACCGACCAATCGTCTGACGTGATGATACGAGGCACAAGGTCGAGAGGGAGGGGGCGCTCTTCGCCTGAGAGCGAAAAGGTAATGCCCTGGTCTCGGAGGTGGTCGTCACGCAGACGGCACCTTTCGTCGAACTCACTGCTGGAAAGGGCCAGGACTGTGTCATGTAGCGCTCGGTAAGCGGGCCGGGGTTCTTGTCCTGCCGAGAACATTTCGTCCCACGTGATGAGGTCACCGTAACCATCCAGGAGATCTGACACCTCCTGATAATTCTTCGTTCATATTTCGCGGAGATTTCATAGTTCATAAAGTTATGTTTCTTATCTTTTAGTTGAGGGAACTACCGTGCGTTGATGAACTCAGGCCTGAGCACGCAAGAGGTTGAGCAACGCCGGCGTCTTGGACAGGTCAATGATGTTTCTTCAGGCCCGGTCCGTACTCTCGCCGAGATTCTTCGGGCTAATTTGCTTACCCGCTTCAATGCCCTGCTCGGCTCACTTTTATTGGTGATAATCGTTGTTGGCCCAATGCAAGACGCGCTTTTTGGGGGAGTGCTCATCGCCAACAGCCTGATCGGAATCATTCAAGAGATTCGTGCCAAGCGCACTCTTGACCGTCTTGTTCTTCTTGCAACTCCGAAAGCCCGTGTAGTTCGAGATGGTGAGGTGCGTGAAGTAGCTCTCAGCGAGGTGGTCTTGGACGATCTCCTCGAATTGGGTCCTGGAGACCCGGTGGTGGTCGATGGTGAGCTGATAGTTGCATTGGGCATCGAGGTCGATGAGTCATTGCTGACCGGTGAGGCTGAACCACGTGCGGCAAGGGTGGGAGATCAACTCCTGTCAGGTTCATTTGTGGTTGCAGGCACCGGCCGTTATCGAGCCGTTCGAGTGGGCCCTGCTGCATATGCGAACGAACTGGCGGAACAGGCGCGCCGTTTCACACTTGCCTCGTCTGAGTTGAGGGCCAGTATCGACCGGATCTTGCGCCTCATCTCGTGGATGATTGTTCCGGTGGCCGGTGTTTTGATGGCCAGCCAACTCAGTGCACATGACAGCTTGGCCAACGCATTACGAGGGGCTGTGGCGGGTGTGGTGGCGATGGTGCCTGAGGGACTGGTCTTGTTGACCAGTGTTGCCTTCGCTGCAAGCGTGGTAAGGCTTGGTCGCCATCAGGTGTTGGTACAGGAGCTTCCTGCAGTCGAGACGTTGGCACGAGTTGATGTGATCTGTATCGACAAGACCGGCACTTTGACCGAGGGCCAGATGGTATTGGCGTCCGTGGAACCGCTCTTTAATCACGACAAAGAGAAATGCATACAAGCATTGGCGGCTCTCGCATCTTGTGACCCGAATCCGAACGCAACACTTCGGGCTATTGCCATCGAGGTTGGTCCTGGCTCGGGCTCGAAACCCACAGCGGTAACCCCATTTTCTTCTGACCGGAAATGGTCAGCCGCCTCTTTCAGTCCTAAGGACTCGAGTCCTAACCAGACATGGGTATTGGGTGCCCCAGATGTTTTGATTACATCGAGCGAACCAGCTGATGCCACAACTCGCCAAAGAGTCGAGACTCTGGCGGGCGAAGGACGACGAGTAATGCTTTTGGCCCATACTCTCGAACCACTAGACGGGGTCAATCTTCCATCAGATCTCGAAGCAGTAGCGCTCGTTGTCCTGGAGGATCGCTTACGCTCCGATGCCGCTGAAACAGTTGGCTACTTTCACAGTCAGGGGGTGGCGGTAAAGGTCATTTCCGGAGACAACCCATTGACTGTGCTTGCAGTTGCAGCCCGGGCCGGAGTCGATGTATCCAATGGTGCCGTAGATGGCCGGGACTTGCCGGAAGAACCCGAGGCTATGGCTGAGTTGCTCGATACTCACTCAGTCTTTGGGCGAGTGACCCCACATCAAAAGCGGGCCATGGTGGCCGCCCTTCAGTCTCGAGGGCATGTGGTTGCCATGACTGGCGATGGGGTTAACGACGTGCTGGCTTTGAAGGATGCCGATCTGGGCATCGCAATGGGTTCGGGAAGTGCAGCGGGAAGGGCGGTTGCTCAAGTTGTGCTGCTTGACAACAGTTTCGCGACGTTACCCAAGATCGTCGATGAAGGGCGTCGAGTTCTTGGAAACATTGAGCGTGTGGCAAAGCTTTTTGTCACAAAGACTGTCTATGCATTTATCTTGGCCATCGCTGTCGGAGTCGCTGAGCTTCCCTTCCCATTCCTCCCAAGGCATCTCACCTTGGTCGGCAGTCTCACAATCGGAATACCGGCCTTTTTCCTCGCTCTTTCACCGATGTCCCAACGAGTGAAACCGGCCTTCATGCGCCGCGTCTTCAGCTTCGCCGCCCCCGCCGGCTTGTTGGCCGCTGCTGCCACCTTCGCTACCTATGCCGTGGCACGCCTCAGTCTTGATTCCCCACTTATAGAGGCTCGTACTGCCGCTACCTTCACGCTTTTGTCGTTTGGCCTTGTGGTCCTGGTTCATCTGGCCAGGCCTTTGACGATTTCAAATCAGATCCTCATTTCTTCATTGGCTATTGCGGGTCTGGCAATTTTGCTCGGCCCTGAAGCCCGTAAGTTCTTTGAGCTTAAAATTCCTTCGCTTCCATTGATATTGATGGCAATAGGAACATTTGCCATTGCAGCTCAGGCACTGGAACTTTTGGAGCGTGTTCGTCGTCGGGGTCCGATCGCTGAAAGACTGTTTCGTCATGGTCGATGAAAAATCAGCTCAAGATTCTGATGAGGTCATAGTTTGGTTCAACCCAAGTTGTTCCAAATGTCGAGGGGCTCGCGATTTGCTTGACGAGAAAAATGTCAAAGCAACCTATGTTCGATACCTGGAGGAGTCTCCAAGTCGTGAGGAGATCGAACGCATCATCGGGCTTTTGAACGTGGACAACCCGAAGCAAATGATGCGCACGGGAGAAGCCATCTATAAAGAATTGAACTTGGCCAACGCAAACCCAGATGAGCTGATCGACGCAATGGTCGCCAACCCCATCCTTATCGAACGTCCCATTGTCATCCTCAACAACAAGACCGCTGTGATCGCCCGACCACCAGAACTCCTACTGGCTCTCTTGGGCGCCTAGCAGCCCAATTGAGGGCTTTCAGCGGCCGTGTTCTCGGTCGTCTTTTTCGGCTGCCTTAACTGCATAGCCCACGATGATGGCCGGCATGAGTATGAATGATCCCACTATCAAACAGATTGTGGCGATGATGGTTATGGCGTTACTGAAATCGAATACTGCTCCATAGACGAACGACAAAATCGATATCAGGTAGAAGCCATAGCCAAGTCTGTTCCCAATCTTTGCCCATCGTGAGAACTGGGCGCGACGCATGAGCACCGGATCATTTCGTTCTAACTCTGGTTTGGTCCGGCCGTTTTCTGTGCTCATCAGTGTTTCCTCGTTATCAATGGTCCGTACCCATCAGTGATCGGTTACCGAGGTAAAGGCGAATGAACGCAAGCGCAAAGCCGGCACTCGAGTGTCGCCACCCTCATCGCAACAAGTAAACAGTGTGTCGCCCACGCCGTCACAACTCATGAGTGAGTCAAGAATTGAGACGTTGTAACGAAGGTTGCGCACGGGGCCGACGATCTTGCCATCCTCAATACGGAAAGTTCCGTCTCTGGTCATTCCTGTTATGAGGGATTGTTTCTGATTCACCACACGTGTGTACCAGAAACGAGTCACTAATAAGCCATGCTCGACTCCGCCTATCAGTTCGTCAATGCTCTGATCACCAGGTGCCAGGACAAGATGAGAAGGATAGGGCCCCCAAGGATTGGGGCCGGGAAGTCCGTGTCCGGTTGATGTAACTCCTGCTTTTAGAGCACTCGTACGATCATGCACCACAGCGCTTGCGACACCATTTGTGATCAATTCAACTCGGCTTTTGGGTGTGCCTTCGCCATCGAATGGAAGACCGGCTGCTCCAGGCTCGAGTGCATCGTCGTACACATTTATAAGTGGTGAGGCAACCAAATCTCCAAGGCGTCCGCTAAATGCCGAACGTCCTTCCTCGTAAGCTTTTCCTGAGAAAGCGCAGAGGCCCAAATGGTCGACCAAAGTCATAACCGCGGAAGGGGCGAGCACAACCGCGTGGGCACCAGGTTCAACTGGGGCAGGGTGGGCTGAGTCATGGCAGAGCTTGGCCGCACGAGAACCAAGAGCGCCTGCGTCAATATTCGCCAAACCAACGCCACCGCTTTCGGCCCATCCACTTTCACGGTTCTGGCCCATCACAACCGTAGACATTGAAGCCCGAGTGCTGCGTGCAAAGTGATGAGCCCCAACACTGGTTGCAAATGTCACCTCGTTTGCTGATGTCGACAAAGCACCCGCACCTATTTGTTCGTGTCCTGTTTGTTTGGAGTCAAGTTCTCCCAAGAGCTCGGCCACCACTGCTATTCGATCGCTTGGCGACGCCTCAGCTGTTGGCAGGTCAAAGCGATCGTCCCAGGAGCTCAGCTCACTTGGTCCTGATAGTCCGGGCCAGTAGGGGTCGGGAGGTGTGAGCCGAGCGGCATCAAAGGCCCGACCAAGTGCCTCGACGACGCCTTCAGGTGTAGCCGTATTTGTTGTACTCGTGCCGACCCGACCATCGAGCACTACCCGAACTGAAACAGTTGTGTCATCGGAGGCGACATGTTGATGTACGACGTTGTTGGCAAAGCGAGTGAGCCCTCCCCAGTTGCGAGAAACGGTTACCTCGGTTTCATCGACTCCACGTTTACGACCTGCCGAAAGGGTGGCCTCAACTAATTCTTCTGAACGGCCCCCTTCAATGTTGTGTCCCTCGGTGGTGCTCACGGTGTCCCAACCTGAACATTTCTAAAGCGAGCCGGCGATGCCCCATGGGCTACATAGCCAATCTGAGGAGGTTGGCCCTTCCCACAGTTGGGTAGACCCCAGGCTTTCCAAAGCTCAGGACCACCAACAGCATCGAGTGAGGCCCAGAAGGGCAAAGTGCGTCCTGAATAGGTTGCGTTTCGCAATACGGCTCCTAGCTTTCCATTCTTAATTTCTTGTGCCCATTGGGTGCCAAATTGAAAGTCGACTCGCCGGTCGTCGATCGACCATGACCGGTTGGTTTCCAAGTAGACCCCTTCACTTACGCCATCGAGTAGTTCATCGAGAGATGCGACAGACCCAGGCATAAGCGAAACATTGGTCATGCGAATCATGGGCAGGTGAGCCCACGATTGGGCCCGCACTGTCGCACCAGAGTGTTCAAGACCAACTTCTTTTGCTGTTTCACGTGAACTCAACATGGCGGTCAGTACGCCTTCGGTGATAATCGGCGTAGAGCAAGCAGCAACTCCCTCGTCGTCAAAACCAAATGTGCCCAAAGCCCCTGGAGTCGTTGAGTCAGCAACCACATTTAGATGAGCCGACCCATATTGGAGTTTGCCGATATCGCCAGGAGTCAAAAAGGAGGTTCCTGCATAGGCCGCCTCCATGCCCAGTACCCGATCGAGTTCGATTGGATGTCCAATCGATTCATGCACCTGAAGTGCGACCTGGCTGCCATCTAATACCACTGTGGTTATGGCGCTCGGACACGATTTAGCGTTGAGCAACATGACCGCTTCTTGGCCCACTCGCTGCGCATTGCCCACCAGGTCAAGACGACGCACCAGCTCAAACCCCTCAGTTCCATAGTCGCCCCCGAACGAATTCGGATAGGACCGGTTCTGGGTCTCCTGATCGCCGACGGCGGTTGCCTCAATGCCGCCCCCACACTGGACGATGTACTGCTCTATTCGGCTACCTTCGCTTGTGACCAAGAGGGAATGTCGACGCCAAGCGGCAAGAGAAGCTTCCGCTAGTCCAACACCTGGAACCGTTCCCATCTCCACAGTGGCGGTGACCAACAAGTCCAACTTCTCTGCCAGCGGCACAGTGAAAGGGTCTTCAATGATTTGATTGGCCCAATAGGCAACCGTTGGGGTGGTTGTGGCCAAGCGCACTGGAGCGGGCTTTAGAGGGCTTGACGAACGGGCGATCTCTAATGCCAGGCGGGCGGTGCGTTCGACAGAGGTTGTGTCGAGATTACGTGTGGCCGCATATCCCCAACATCCATCAGATATAACGCGCAAACCAATGCCAATAGATGTTGATTGACTGACCCCTTCGACTTCGCCGTCGCTGACCGAACAGTGCTCATCTGCCATGTCGAGCACGCGAGCGTCTGCATACGTGGCACCGAGGCCTATCGCTACATCGACGCCGCGCTGGGCAAGCTCACCAAATGCGGCTTCAAGTTTGTTCATTAAATCTTCCAAGCTTTAGGTAGTGGTAAATCCCATGGATGACAACAGATCTCCGAGATCTCGACGAAGTCGATTGTATGAGAAGTGTTTTTTGGCCAATGAGAAGTTGTGTTCGTGAAAGGAATCTACTTCGGCACTTGGCACTGAGTTGAGAAAGCGATCGATCCCAGGAACATCCTTTTGGGAAAACCATTTAAATCCGAGTGACCTAACTTCATTGGCAACCGGATAGTTCCCGACAACCAACGGGCGTCGATGTATGGCTGACTCAATTAATGGATTTCCAAACCCTTCCCAAGTTGATGGAAAGGCGACCACGTCGGCTGCGGCATAAGCATCGGCCATGTTGGCTGATAAACCCATGTGGATCACCCGACATCGAGCCCCGGCAATCAGTTCATCAAGTGTCGGCCCATAGCCTTCTTCGGCGGGTCCAGTTAGCCAATAGGTCGCGCCCAACTCTTCTGATAACAACAGAGCGCTCGGAATACCCTTGCGCTCGATAGCACGAACGGGATGCAACACGACCCTCTCATTCGGCTCAATTCCCAAAGCGGCTCGGGTTGCATCTCTGTTTCCTAGGGGTTGATCGAAATAAAAACCGTTGAAGATGGTCTGTGCCTGAATGCCCCGTTGAGATAGTTGACGACGGCTGAGTTCGTTAATGGTTACGTGGCGCCAAGCATCATCTCGGGCAGGCATCGATTCGATGTGAGCGAACCGCTGTCTTTGCCACGGAAGGTCATGATGGTGCATGACGGCAGGTCGCCCTTTTAAAGATTTCGCAACTATTTCACTTGCTTCTGCGTTGAGGGGAAGCGAACAAATATTTTCAACAATCACCAGGTCGATATCGTCCAAAGAGTCTTCAAGCAGTGACGCAGTATCACCATGCGACGTGTTGTCTTTTGCGATGGGCCAGGCGAGTCCGGGAATGATCTGATCGGCGTTGCCCGCACCTGCCACGGTTGTTACGACACAGCCAAGATCTTCAAGAGCTTGCTTCCACGATTCGGCTACGACTGAGACGCCATCTGTTCCACCTAGACGAAACGAGACGATGGCTGCCGTAGGCAAATCAGAGATTCGCCTCGATCGGTGCTTCAAAGTCTGAATACTCTTTGGTTCTCTCGGTCAGATCGATTACCGAAGGCTTAAGGCCCGTCGTCCATTCCAAAGGTGATGCCATATCTTCGAACGGAAGATCAATAACCACAGGCGCAGGCGGCGGGACAAAATCTTGAACCGTCACACTTCGGACGCGACGACGAGTCATGGAATGTGGACGGATAAGACGAAACATTATGTTTCCTGCGCCACAGGCGATTATCAGATCACCAAACGAAAGCACTTCCGACAAGGGAGCTATGGGAATAATGTCGCTGATAAACATCAAGTGGTTATTTCCATCGTCAAGGTGGCGACGGCTGCCCAAGTCAAGTGCGTCCAACTCATTTGGTTCTGCAATCCCTGCATTGACGATCGCTTGTCGATCGACCGCCATGCCGGTGTTTACAGCGGTTGCTGCCATGTTCAGCCCTAACCCAACGACTGCAACTCCCATACCAACGATGAGGAAATTGGCTAGACAAAACACGATGAGTACAGCAAATGATCCAAGAACAGGAACGATTGCTTGCTCTTGGGTCATGTTTGTGAGTTCAGGAATCAGTTGAAGGGCCAAAGCGATTGGAAGCAGTACCCACCATCGCCAACGTCTTTTTAGTGCTTGGCGTGGATAACCCCCTGCTGTCAGGCCCAAAAGGAGCCCGACCCCAATCGCAATAAGTGTGAAACTCATTCTCTAAAGAGTACCCATGTGGGACCTGGAGATGCTCGATGGTTTGGATTTAAAACCGACCCGCCTTGGTCGATCGGCGAAACACCGGTATTTTGGAGGTTTCAGCCATGGAGCCCGTTGTCCACCTTCGTGCTGCGGTCTGTCTCCTGGGCCGCTTTCCCGCTCTTGCCGGTATTGACCTAGAGGTTGAGCCCGGTGAGATCGTCCTTTTGCGCGGGCCAAATGGAGCAGGCAAAACAACCCTGTTACGTGCTCTGGCCGGTCTTATCCCTGTGGTCGATGGCCAAGCTGAGGTGCTTGGTCACGACCTTCGTCTCGATCGTAGGTCTGTCCGTTCTCATATTGGGCTCCTTGGCCATGAGTCCGGTCTTTACGAAGATCTCAGCGTTACGGCCAATGTGGCTTTTTGGACTCGTGCCTGTGGTGGTTCCAAGGAATCGGCTAACTCTGCGATTGAACGAGTTGGAATGGACGGACGACTCAGTGAGGTTGTCGTTTCGCGCTTGTCCGCCGGCCAGAGGCGACGTGCATCACTTGCGGTTTTGTTGGCCCGTGACTGTCAACTCTGGTTGCTTGATGAGCCTCATGCCGGATTAGATGCTGCAGGAAGAGATCTTTTAGATGGTCTTATCAGAAGCGCCGGCGAACAAGGAAAGACCGTTCTTCTTGCCAGCCACGAACTCGATCGAGCGGTTCCCCTTGCCAGTCGGGTGGTAATTATTTCTGGTGGCCAGACGCGTCCTGACGGCAGCGCACCTCAAGCGACCTCCACCTCCACTTCCACTCCCACTTCGGAGGTGACCCATGTGGCGTGACGCTCTTTTGGTCGCCCGTAAAGACCTCCACATTGAGACCAACTCGCGTGTGGCTACCAATCAGGTAATTCCTTATGCGATTTTGGTGCTCGTTTTATTTGCGTTTGCACTCGATCCCGACCGAGGGGTGCTTTTGCGAGCCGCTTCCGGCCTTTATTGGGTAGCAGTACTCTTCTCATCTCTGCTCATGGTGCAGCGCTCACATGCAATCGAGTCATCAAATGGTGCTCGTGAAGCCCTTCGTCTTTCGGGTCTTGATCCGGCAGGAATTTTCCTCGGCAAAGCGGGTGCCGTGATGGTCCAACTGTTGGCCCTCGAAATTGTGCTGGGCATTGGAGTGATTGTCCTCTATGGCGTAGATCCTGGCGGACTTGGCCTGCTTGCGATAACAGCAGTGATTGCCACTTGGGGTCTTGCCGGAGCGGGCACGTTGTATGGGGCGCTTTCTTCAGGTCAGCGAGGTCGTGAGACACTTCTTCCCTTGTTGTTGTTACCCGTTGTCGCCCCCGTCCTAATTGCTGCAACTCGCGCATCAGAGTCTGCTTTGACAGGAGTGAGCCTCGACGTTTCATCTGGTGATTGGATCAGCTTGTTAACAGTGTTCGCTGTCATCTACACGTTCTTCGGCGTCGTTGCTTTCGGTCCCCTTTTGGAGGATCAATGACCAGTTCACCCAGCTCTCGCACCGGAACCGGCAGCCCCCTTACGACTGGCCTGGCAATTGCGTCACTCTTGAGTTTGGGAATAACGGTTGCACTTGGTTTGACGCTTCCCGCAACTGTCGAACAAGGTGAGTATTCAAGACTTATAGCTATTCATCCAGGTTTGGCCTGGGCCTCTTATACTGCTTTTGGAGTCGCAGCATTGGCCAGTGCTGCATGGCTCTGGCCTCGAACCCAAGATCGCCGTTGGGACTTGGTAGCTGGCGCGTCTATGGAACTGGCCGTCTTATTTACCGCATTGACTCTGGTCACGGGTTCGATCTGGGGTCGCCCCACATGGGGAGTGTGGTGGACGTGGGACGCTCGACTTACTCTTTCTGCCCTGATGCTCATGCTTGAACTTGGTTATCTGGCATTGCGTGAAGTGCCGGCCGATGTTCGAGTGACAGCTAACCGTTGCGCGATTACCGCTTTGTTGAGTGTCGTTGTGATTCCGATAAATCACTTTGCAGTCGAGTGGTGGCGCACCTTGCACCAAGGCCGATCGCTGCTTCAGCTAAACCCCCAACGCGAACTCGACGGCGAATTCATCGGGGCGATGCTTGTGGGTTTTCTAGCCATGACGCTCGTCTATGGCTGGATGCTCGTTCACCGTTTTCGAGTTGCTCGCCTCGAATCACTAGAAGATGAGTTGGTTCTTCAAAGGGCGCTTCATGAACGCAGGACCGAAGAAGTGAGTGTTTAGATGGATGGCTACGTCGCCGCAGGATACGGCACGACACTATTTGCACTAGCCGCATACGGCTTGTGGGTTATTCGTCGGGGCAAGAGACTCTCGCGTCTCCATGGAGAAAATGAAGGTGGAACACCAAAGTGAGCCCAGAGCGACGTTTTCAACGAGGAAGGCTGCGCCTGGGCATGTTGATTGCCGCAGTTTGTGGATCCCTGGCTTTTTTGGTTCTTCAGGGGCTGGGAAACGCCACTACTTATTTTAGAAATGTCGACGAGGCATTGGCAGACCGTGACGATCTTGGAACTCGTCGATTCCGCCTCCAGGGGACAGTCATGAACAAGCCCGAACAGCTAGGTGACACGACTGTTTTCAAAGTCGTCTATCACTGCGCTGAGGTGCAGGTCAGTCATCGAGGCGATCCACCTGAACTGTTTCGCCAAGGCATTCCCGTTGTTCTCGAAGGCTCATTCAAAGAAGAAGACAAGATGTTCCATAGCGATGTCATCAGGGTGCGTCACACATCCGAATACCGCACTAAGAGTGCCGATCGTTTGAAGCTGGCAGAAGAAGAAGCTTGTCCGTGAACGCTGTCTTAGGCACAGCAGGAGTCGCTCTTGGTCTGGGTGCATCAGTAATCGGAGCAATCACGGTTGCGGTTGGGCTTCGCAAGGGCTCATCGTTGATCACCTTCGCCCGTACCTATGCATGGCTCGTTCTGGCAGGTGCCTTACTGGCGACGATTGCAATGCAATCAGCCCTGATTGGTCATGATTTTTCGTTGGCCTATGTAGCTCGAAATGGCAGTCGTTCTACCCCGGTCTTTTACACGATCGCCTCTATGTGGGGGGCTTTGGAAGGTTCCATCATCTTGTGGGTGTTGGTGTTGGCGGGGTACCTCATGGCGGTTGTTCGTCGTTTTCGACATCGTTTGGATGACCCATTGGTGGCCTGGGCATTGATGACAATGTTTGTGGTATCGGGTTTCTTTTTTCTCTTGATTCTCGGACCGGCAAATCCGTTTGAAGTCGTTTCCGGTCCCATTCCCCTCGATGGTCCCGGCCCAAACCCGTTGCTGCAGAACCACATACTGATGGCGATTCATCCGCCGTTCCTGTACCTCGGCTATGTGGGATTTACAGTTCCCTTCGCATTTGCTGTCGGAGCACTTGTGACTGGTCGGCTGGGAGAAGGTTGGTTGACCGCCACTCGCCGCTGGACTCTGTTGGCCTGGACTTGTCTTACGGTCGGGATCATTCTCGGTTCATGGTGGTCATATGAAGTACTGGGATGGGGTGGTTATTGGGCCTGGGATCCAGTCGAAAACGCATCGTTCTTGCCTTGGCTTACGGGCACAGCATTTTTGCATTCCGTAATCATTCAAGAGCGTCGGGGCATGTTGCGCGTATGGAATCTCTCATTGCTGACTGCCACGTTTTCGCTCACCATTCTCGGCACGTTTCTTACCCGATCGGGAGTTTTAGACTCGGTGCACTCTTTTACTGAATCACCGATCGGGCCGTGGTTGCTGAGTTTCTTTGCTCTTGTCGTGGCGGTAAGCGTCGGGCTGATTGGTTGGCGAGGCGACAAGTTGCGATCACAGGGAACGATTGATTCGCCGCTTTCTCGCGAGGGTCTCTTCTTGGCAAACAACATCGGCTTTGCGGCCTTTGCCACTGTTGTGTTGTTGGGAACGGTTTTCCCTCTTATTTATGAGGCTCTTAAGAACGAACAGATTTCGGTTGGTACCCCTTACTTCGACCGAATGACCATGCCAATTGGTATGACGCTGCTTTTCTTGATGGCGGTGGCTCCGGTATTGCCATGGCGTAAAGCCTCAGGCGAGTTGTTGAGAGATCGCTTGTTCTGGCCCTCTGTAGCGGGAACCCTCGGTATCGTTCTGCCCGTGTTGTTTGGAGCGCGTGGCGTGGCTCCTGTAGCCACGTTTGGTCTGGGCGCTTTTGCCGCTGCATCTGCGCTTCGCCAAATTCTTCTCAGTGCCCGGGCTCTGCGTCGTGAGCGACGCTCGGTGCTGCTTGCGTTGGTTGGCAGATCCAACGGCGGTATGGTGGTTCACCTTGGGGTGATTGTGTTGGCAATAGCTTTTGGGGCTTCTTCTTCATACACATCAAGTGGTCAGTTCCGTCTTGCCGAGGGACAATCGGCATCAGTTGCCGGACATGAAATTACCTATCTCGGAATGGCTGACCCTGTCGTAACTCGCCAGAAGACGGTGACGAGTGCTCGGGTAAGAATTGATGGGGACAAGGTATTTGCGCCTGCGCTGAACCAGTTCCCCAATGCGACTCAAACGATCGGAACCCCGTCTGTGAAATCGGGAGTTTTTGAAGACGTCTATCTCATTCTTGTTGCTCTTCCCACCAAGGCCGGAGGCACGGCTGTAATAAAGGTGATCGTTGGTCCGCTTGTGGCGTGGCTTTGGGTTGCGGGCGGAATTATGGCGTTGGGTTCATTGTTGGCGGCATGGCCAACTGACAAGCGCAGGTTTGAACCAGGCCCTAGGTCGCTCTCTGATGATGACGCTTTGCAAGAACCCGATTCTGTAACCGATTCTGACAAAGCATTGGTTACTCCATGACCGAGCCAATGGAGATGGGTGCCTGCCACAAGAGCGGCTTGGTCGGCCATCGAATTTTGATCACGGCAATCGTTATTGGTCTCATGCTCGTTGGCTTGGTTGTCATCTTGGCAACACGAGAGTCGTCAAGCACGCGCCTTGCTCAAAGTCCTTTGCTCGGCAAGCCTGCGCCTGAATTGAAAGGCGTCTCACTCCTTGATGGTTCTGCGTTCGATCTGGCTGATGTTGGTGAGCGATTTGTGTTGGTAAATGTTTTTGCAACTTGGTGTGTTCCTTGTAAACGAGAACATCCCGAGTTGGTTGCATTCGAGGCCCGCCACGCTCAACTTGGCGATGCCCGAGTGGTGAGCGTGGTCTTTAGCGATGAACCAGATGCGGTGAAGGGTTTTTTTGCCGAACGTGGGGGATCGTGGCCAGTGCTTGACGACCCCGATGGACGTGTTGCCCTTGATTGGGGGGTGTCGGGAGTACCCGAGTCTTATCTTGTGGATCCCGATGGATTTGTCCGGGCCAAGATTGTCGGAGGGGTTACGCAAGCCAAACTTGATGAACTCTTAGCCAAGATGGGGTCTAACACCGAGCAAAGTACCCCATGACAAGGCGCTGGCTCTCGTGGATTGTGATGGCTGTCGTCATTTCGGGTTCGCTCTTTGTCGCAGCGACGGGTGATCGATCACCTCAGACCGAGTCTGAACGTATTGATGCTGTTAGCTCTGATGTGCGTTGTCCGACATGTCGGGGCCAGTCAGTGCGTGAATCAAATGCCCCTGCTGCCCAAGCCATTCGTGGTGAAATCGCTCGTCGGATTCGTTCCGGCGAAAGTGATGAAAAAATCCGTTCATATCTCGTCAGTCGATATGGCGAGAAGATCTTGTTGAATCCGCCTGATTCCGGTCTTGCATCTTTGGTCTGGGTGCTCCCTGTTGCAGGAGTGATAATTGCTTCGGCGTCAGTGGCAGCAGCTCTTTGGCGATGGAAAAAGGCCGCTGTTCCTACTCCTTCCACTCCTTCTTCTCCTTCGAAACTAAAGCGGAGTCCGTTACGAATCGCAACCACCGTTGTCGCCGTAGCGCTACTAGCTGGTGGAGCAGGCATTGCTGCTGCAATCTCGTCAGGTACAAGACGCCCAGGTGATGTGATCACCGGAGTCTCAACCGACAAACAAGCCGAGCGCATGGCGAAGGCAGTTGAACTGACCGCCGCAGGCGAGCAGCTGGAGGCCTTGAAGCTCTACGACGCAATACTTGCCGACGAACCCGACAATGTTGGTGCTTTGACCGAGAGAGGTTTGCTGTTGGGACTCCTTGGCCGTGCATCCGAACGCACCAGCTTGATTGAGCGGGGAATCACATCACTAGATGAAGCTTTGGCGCTTAAGCCAAATGAGCCTCGCATCTTGTTCTATAAGGGTTTGGTGTTTCGTTTCCTCGGCAACGATGCCGCCGCATTGGAGTCTTTTCGAGCCGCACTCAAGGCCAACCCTGCGCCAAGTCTACGTAGCGAAATCGAGGGCTTTCTATCCACTGCAGGCATTGGAGACGCTCCTGTCCCAGTGCCGACTCCCGCCCCCTGATTCGTCAGCCCTTATTCAGTCGGAGAAGAGCGCCGGTGGCGTATAGACAGCGCTGGTAAAGTTTCCTTCTGGGTCAGATTTAAGCGTCCATATTGAGCCCTTTTTGCAGTCGCGCTCTGAAGGCTCAAGCATGACTCCTCGGCGGTGCAGCCTGTCGATAATCGGACCTATGAGGTTTCCATGCGTGCAGACCACGGCGTCTGTTTGGTTTTGGGCTAGCTGTTCAATCAGTGCCCATGTTTCTTCAATGTCTGCTGACTCAAGTAGGCCAGTGTGCTCTTCAATCGAAAGCCCGAGGCATTCGCTCAACGGACGCACCGTTTGAAGACACCGCAGATACGGACTCGAAAGCACTCGTGTCACGCCCAACCCAACGAGTTGATCAACAAGAGCATCGGCTTGTTGAAGGCCTTTCTCAGTGAGTGGCCGTAAGTCATCGGGCTCGCCAGGCCCAAAATGCTGCCCCGCGCGCGCGTGACGGACTATATGGATAGTCATTACCCATATCGTATGGCCTCAGCCCTCGCTCAAAGCATTCAGTCACCCTTTGGTTGGGGAATCAGCCCATGTCCTTTTGACGACAGGCGGAAATGATGGAGGGGCTCCGCAAACCTTGGGTGTTAACTACCCTCCCAAGATGGGTTGTATCTTCTTGGTCAGTGGTTGCGACCACTGAAGTGCTGCGGGTGACAACCTTCAACTCAGGGATCAACTACGGCATAAGACTTTACCTTCTGTCCAACTCGAATTTACGTAGATCAGTTGGGAATAGTGATAGTTTGACCAAAAAAATCGGGGAGGAAAGAACCATGCTGGGAATCCAGAACAATCATTTAAATAATCTTGTTGGCCGCTTCCGCTGGTCTCGGTACTTGGGTCTTTGTATCTTTTCGTCTCTCATCGTCATTCTCGGCCTTCCTGGGGTGCCCTCAGTTGACGCTGCGCCTCAGAACCCTGCATCTACACAACAGATAGCAGTCCCTTCATACATCCATCCCCTGGCGGACCCTTCATCTTGGGACCGTCTCATTGGCTCATCACCAGGCAAGGTGGGAATCGCTGTCGCGAATGTTTTGAACGGTCCTGACATTCAGAGTAAAGGTTATTGGACTTCGGTAATGAAGAGGGCGCAAGCTGCTGGTATCAAAGTATTGGGCTATGTGGATTCAGGCTATTTTGGCGGCACTGGCATGCGAACACGCCTTGGTTCCACCAGGCCTGAAGACTGGATGAGTCAGGCGCAACAAGATATCAACACCTGGTACGACCTTTATGGTCCATATCTTGGTGGCATCTTCTTTGACGACGGCCAAAATGCTTGCGGGCCCACCGAAGGGTCAAATCTATGGGCTGATTTACACGCCAAGCTTAATGAATACCAAAAAAGAAACCATCCTGGTTCCATTACCGTGCTCAATCCCGGCACGGTGGTCCCTCAATGTTTTTAGAATACGGCAGACATCTTGCTTACGTTCGAAAGTCCTTACGATGCTTACATTGGGCAAAGTCCTAATCCTCCCCTTAACTACCGAGATCTTGACTGGACGCCTTCTGATCCCAAGAAAATTTGGCATCTCATCTATGGAGCGACACAAGAGCAGATGCTCAATGCAATGGACTTGAGCAAACAACGTGGTGCTGGTTATGTGTATGTGACCGATGACGTGTTGGCGAATCCATGGGATTCTATTCCCAATGGTTTTTATCACTTGTGACAAGTGACTATTAGGAGAAGTCCACTGGGAATGTCTACCTTGTAAATCCACGTGTAGCACGCTGATTTACAAGGTAAACTTTGGCAATGATATTTCGTGAGGGTGACCAGAAAGCGCTGCGGGTAGCGCTGGAAACAAGCCCGGTGGTGTTAATTGTTGGTGCTCGCCAGACGGGTAAAACCACTTTGGCGAGGACGTTTCTGTCAGTCGATGACGAGGGATACTTCGACCTTGAGAACCCACGTGATCTGGCAAGGCTTGATGATCCGATGTTGGCACTTGAACATCTGAGCGGAATTGTTGTGATAGATGAAGTTCAAAGACGTCCAGACCTATTCCCGACTCTGAGAGTTCTTGTTGATCGGGAGCACGCGCCTGCGAAGTTCCTGGTTCTCGGCAGCGCTTCGCCCTCGGCTTTGCGTCAAGCATCAGAATCGTTGGCCGGACGCATTGAGATTATTGAACTTGGTGGTTTTGGCATCGCTGATGTGGGGGCCGAATATTTTGATCAGCTCTGGCTACGGGGCGGATTCCCTCGGTCATTTCTCGCCTCGAGCACCGTTGCATCGAGGCGATGGCGTTCGAGCTATATCAGCACGCTTGCCGCACGCGACCTTCCAGAGCTCGGAATGGGCCTGCCGGCAGCGACAATAGAGCGTTTCTTGGCCTTGGTCGCACACGCTCATGGACAACTTTGGAAGAGCGCAGAACCCGCTCGAGCACTTGGCATAGCCGAAACGACGGCTCGTAAATATATCGACTTGCTAGCTGACATGATGCTTGTTCGCGTACTGAGACCATGGCATGAAAATATGGGCAAACGTCAAGTGCGTACGCCAAAGGTGTATCTGCGAGATTCAGGACTTGCTCACACCCTGCTTGGCATCGATGATCGGGCCAGTCTCTTGCGTCACCCTCGTGTTGGTGCCACATGGGAAGGTTTGGTCATCGAGGAATGTATTCGCCGGGCCGACATGATGGAGCCGTATTTCTGGCGCACCTCAGCTGGAGCCGAACTTGATCTGCTACTTGTTCGCGGCACGAGACGTTTGGGGATTGAAATCAAACGAGCCGACGCGCCTGCGATCACCCCATCGATGCGAGCAGCCATAACCGATCTCAAATTGGAGAGGCTCGATGTGTATTACCCAGGCAAGCGCAGGTACCGGCTGTCAGAACAGATTGAGGTTATTCCTGTAGAAGAACTCGCATTTATAGAAGAACTGTATCTATAGAAGAACTGGGGGACACGACATCTATGTAAG
>CAYGGL010000028.1:0-20436 GCA_964349215.1 uncultured Acidimicrobiaceae bacterium
GGTTATATCTTTCAGTATCGGCGTTGCAAGTAGTGAAGATTCTCCGACTATCGAGGCCACGACGTTATTGCGAGATGCGGATCTTGCAATGTATCGAGCCAAGCGCGCTGGGCGGTCGCGCTGCGAGTTGTTTGACCTTGATCTAAGGGCGCGAGCTCGGCGCAGGATGGAAACTGAAACAGAATTGCGCAAAGCTTTGATGCAGGGGGGCCTTACAGTTGCTTATCAGCCCGTGGTATCTCTGGCCACTGGCACAATTGTTTCAGTCGAGGCACTTGCAAGATGGCACCATCCAGTTCATGGTCCTATACATCCTGACGAGTTCATTCCGATGGCAGAAGAAACTGGCCTCATCTGGGATCTTGGGCGAAGCGTCTTGTCACAGGCTTGTCGTGAGGCGCGAGGCTGGAGGCATATTCTGGGTGAAGATTCACCCAGAATCGGGGTGAATCTTTCTGCTGTACAACTTCAGGACTCTAAGTGTGTGGCGATGGTTGAAGAGGTTCTTAAGTCGACTGGCCTGGATGCATCGAGTCTCGTGCTTGAGATCACCGAAGGGGTCGTCATGAGTGATTCTGCAGAGGTATTTGAGACTGTTACCAATCTGGCAAACCTTGGGCTACGTCTTGCAGTCGATGATTTCGGCAAAGGATGGTCTTCGCTTGCTTATCTGGCGCGCTACCCTTTTTCTGAATTGAAAATAGATAGCTCTTTTGTCAAGGCGGTAGCGACCAGACCCGCAGATAGGGTAATTGTTGCTTCTGTAGTTCAACTCGCCCACGAGTTGGGCTTGGTGGTGGTTGCCGAAGGCATCGAGGATCAGGCCCAACTCGAAGAATTGATCCAGCTTGGCTGTGATGAAGGCCAGGGGTTCTTCCTGCATCGTCCTCTTGCGCCATTGGCAATGAGTTCCTTGGTGCAGCGCCTGTCGTTTTGAGAGGCCCCATTTGGTCCTATGATGTCTATATCGTCCCCTCAGGAAATGGATCCTGGTGATCAAGCTCGAGAATGTCACAAAAAAATACTCTAAAGAGGTCGTCGCGCTCCGCGATGCGTCGGTTGATGTCCAAAAGGGTGAGTTCCTGTTTTTGGTCGGACCTTCAGGGTCTGGGAAATCAACGTTCATTCGCCTTCTCAACAAGTCTGAGTCACCAGATATCGGACGAATCTGGGTTGCCGGTAAAGACATAGCGCATTTGAGCAAGTGGAAAGTTCCGTTTTTGCGTCGGAATATCGGTTGCGTTTTTCAAGACTTCAAGTTGTTACCGACAAAGACTGTCTACGAAAACGTCGCTTTTGCTTTAGAGGTGATTAATCGTCCTCGTCATGTCGTGGAATCACAGGTTCCCGCGATTTTGGATCTGGTTGGTCTCGCTGGGAAAAGTGATCGCTTCCCTCACGAGCTATCAGGTGGCGAACAACAACGAGTTTCGATCGCTCGAGCATTTGTCAACCGGCCTCTCATTCTCCTTGCCGATGAACCAACGGGAAATCTTGACCCTGCAACCTCAGAGGGCATCATGCGCTTACTTGATCGAATAAATCGCACCGGCACCACAGTGGTTATGGCTACCCATGACCAAGGCATAGTTGATGCAATGCGGCGTCGAGTGATCGAACTGGACCACGGTTCTATCGTGCGAGATCAAGACCGTGGGGTGTATTCCTGATTATGAGTAAGTTTGGATACAGCGTTCGTGAAACTGCTCAAAATGTTAAGAGGAATCTTTCTTTAACCCTGGCTTCAGTTTTGACAGTCGCAGTGTCTCTATCGCTCGTTGGTGGAGCGGTTTTACTGAGATATGGCGTAAATAACGTGACTGACCGTTGGGCAAGTGGCGTCGAGTTTGAAGTATTTCTCAACAGTGATGCGTCACCAGCTCAGTCTGAGCGCATCGGCAAAGAATTACAAGACAGCAAAGATGTAAAGAAAGTTATCTACATCTCCCAAGAAGAGCAGTACAAACTCTTCAAGGTCTATTTCGCTGACCAGCCCGAATATCTGGAAAATGTCACTCCAGATAAACTTCCGCCTTCGTATCGGGTCATTCCAAAGGAAGCGAATCCTGACATCATCAAGACGATTGGTGCGCGCTTTAGCCGTGAGCCTGGGGTTTTAAAGGTTGCCTTTGCCGAAGATGCAGTGCGGAACTTATTGAAAGTATCCCGGGTGATCCAAGCAGTCATTCTTGGGTTGGCGTTGGTGCTACTCGTATCGGCGTCTCTGTTGATTTTCAATACCATACGCATGGCCATCTTTGCCCGCCGCAGAGAGATTGAAGTTATGAAGCTGGTAGGCGCAACTAATTGGTTTATTCGTGTGCCGTTTATGTTGGAGGGCCTCTTCCAAGGCCTGGCGGGCACTTTGAGTGCCTTTTTGGTTTTGTTCGTTGGACAACAACCTGCACAAGAGTTCATTCGCAATGCCGATTTGTTTAGTGACTTTATAATTTTTGATTCTCAGGTTTTGGGCACCGGCTTGTTTATGGTGATGATCGGCTCTTTGCTCGGGGCTGTTGGAGCTGGTGTAGCAGCAAGCAAATTCCTAGATATTTAGCCGTTACATCCTTGGTTTTCTCAAAGTCGTCCGAATAATGACGACTGGAACCCGGTGTGGTCTTTTGAGAGTCAGCCCAATGGGCCCAGTGCGAATTTAAATCGTGCGAATGTAACAAGACGTATTGGTCGTGCTCTCACAGCGTTGGCTGTTACGTCGGCTCTCGTGGTGGCATTTTTGCCATCGAGTACTGCTGGGCAATCAGCTGCCGATCAAAATCAGCGGCGAGATGAAGTTGCTCGAGAGCTTCAATCCCTCCAGCGCCAGCTAAATGAGGCAGACGCCGAAGAGGCGCAATTGATGGCGGAACTGCGAGTTGCGTCTGCGCGAAAGAAAAAACTTGATGCCGTTACGGCCTCTCTTGAGGCAAGGGTATTGGCTGCAGAAATTGATCTTGACATAGCTCAGGCCACATTTGATGAAGTTGACGCTCGATACCAAGCAGCTGCAAGACGAACTGCACAAATGAAGTCAAAAATGGAACAAGCGAAGTCGATATTGGAAGAACAAGCGGTTAGCTCTTTCGTTAACTATGGCTCTGAATCTGACGAAAAATTTGAGCAATTTATCGCAAGTTCAAACTGGCAAGAGCTGAACAAGATATCGACATTTCTAGATGTCATTGGGGAAGAACAAGACAAGGTCATCGACAGGTACCGATCGTTACGCGATGAGGCCCAATCAGCCGAGGAGGCTGAGAGTTTGGCAAGAGAAGCAGCCCGGGCGTTACGTGACGATGTTGCAAATAAGAAGACTGCAATCGACGCGGTTCGAAATGAACAGATGCAAGCCACACGTGAAGTGGCAAAGGAGATTGAAGAAGAACTTCGTCTTATAGCGGTTCTTCGTCAACGCCAAGACGCTTTCGAGTCGCGCATGGCTGCTCTCAAGCGAGAGTCAGATTCGATCGGTGAATTACTCAGGCACCGCCAGGCAGGACAAGTTCCAGGTCAACCTGGTAACTCGACATTGGGATGGCCGCTTACAACGGTCAGGATTACTTCAGAGTTTGGCCCTCGTCTACATCCGATCTACGGAACTGAGCGAGTTCACAACGGCCTCGATTTCGGCGCCTCAACAGGCACACCAATCTTTGCCGGGGGCGATGGGGTGGTGATCGCAGCAGGCGAGCGTGGTGGCTATGGAAACGCTGTGATTATTGACCACGGTGCATCTCTGTCAACGCTCTATGCCCACCAGTCTTCTATGGCCGTTTCAGTAGGCGATCTTGTTAAACGAGGCCAAGTGATTGGCTACGTGGGTTCAACCGGGTTCTCAACAGGCCCTCATCTCCATTTCGAGGTGAGGGTGAACGGTGACCCTGTTGATCCAATGCTCTATCTGTAGAGATCTGTAGCCCGACTTCAGGCCGTCGACGCCTCAGGCAGAGGGTTCGGTGGCGGCGTCATTTTCAGCGGCGGGGTCGGTGAGCCGCCGAATCGTCAGGGTGCAGCGTTGTTCAATCAATGCGTTGATTCGCTCAACCACGGCACTCCGGGCAAAGCCTCGTTCAGGGTCGGATTGGAGCTTGCGCGCATTGGCTGGCAGTGACTTTGCCAATTCCAGAATACGTCGTTTGGTTTGAGCCTTGGTGAGACCGACGCCTTCTGCAAACTGCTCCCAGTGCCGTGCCTGGACTTCGCTGAACTTGTACTTGCTGCCGATTTTCATCGCCATCTTTGGCGTCAGTGTCGGATACACCGCCGTCGAAAGCGTGTCGTAGAACGGTGCCAATATGGGCGGTTTGTCAGAGTACAGCAGTGAGAAATTCTTGGCGTGCGCATCGTGATTGCCGATCAGCGCATTGAAGATCACGTAGTCGAGCAGTCGCAGGATCTGCGGTGCACTCGGGCGCGTGGTGTTACGTACTAATTCGAAGCACTGAGCCAGATCTGGCCCACCTTCGTTCTGGTATTTCATTTCTGGGACCACGCCAAGTGCCTGGCAGAAATCCTCTTGATGAAGGCGTTGCCGGTGCCCTTGGGCATCGATCAGTCGGTCGTAGCGCTCAACCAGCAGGAACGAGCGATCTAAAACGATGTGAACTTTTGATTTGGCTGGCTTGAGCTGCATGGCCTCAGCCAGTGCCATGCAGAATCCCTCGTTGATTACGCTGTCTTCAACAGCGTGAATGGCGGGTTTCAAGATGTGGGAGCTGGGCGTGCCATTGAGGGGCAGCGCAATGCGAGCACCATCAAACACCACCGGTAGTTTGTCTTGAGCGCCAGCCAATGAAAGTCGCAAGCCGTCTTTGCCCGCCAGCATGGGGCGGCGTGGCAATTCATCCAGGATGGCAACAACTTCGTCGTCACTCAGCCATTGAACGTCATCGTTGCGAGTAGGCACAGGCAAAGCCTGCCCCTGCTCAAGGAGCGTCACCGCCCCGGCGCATTCGCCGCCGATGTGGTCCAGCAGCGCAAAATCGTTCTGGCCAGACACCTGGAACTGCTGCGCAATCAGGTGGCGCATCTGCCCCTCTGGCAGCAGACCGGCAAAGAAGGGGCGCGTTTCGCGATCGTCGAACGGCTCCGCTTGCAGGGGCAGCGAGACGGACAAGGCGACGGCGTCAGGTTGCGACAGCCAGCCGGGTGTATAGCAAAAGTTCAGTCGGCCATCGACCAGCGCCAGGGTGCCGACCCGATTGGCAAAAAGCCAGACTTCCAACTCATGCACCATGGTCGGAGCCCTCACTTCGATCGTCGGTTGCAACGGCTGGCAATCCGATCAATTCGATCTCACCCCCCAGTGCATCAATAACGCGCAGCACGTTTTCCAGTCGCAAGGTGGGTTTGCCTGCTTCAAGGTCGACGATGAAGCGCACGCCAACCCCTGCCGCGAGGGCCAACTGGGGCTGTGTCAGCCCGAACTGCTTGCGAGCGGCACGAAGTGCATCGCCGAGTTGTTGAGGTGATCGAATGGATGTCATGGTTTGTTCAGTTTCCCGTTCGGGAAATTATAATCCACTCCAGGCTATTTACAAGCTATATTTCCCGATCGGGAATGTTACGTGTAATTAAGCCATAGATCGGCTATATATTTCCCGATCGGGAAATGGAACCCCAGTTGGCCCAATGCTCTATCAGTAGTTCGGGGCTGTAGTCGGCACGCTGAGTCTTTCTCTGCAGTATATGCAGTGAATAACTTGTAAATGCGGAGAATCTCCTACATGATCTCAGTATGAATAGCGGCGATTATGAATACATCTGGCAGGCCAGCGACTGGCCGAACTGGCGATTCGACCTGGCAGCATTGGCTGGGCCTTTGGCCGAGGTAAGCCGCGCCCAAGGTCTCTTGACGGGCCGCCTCGCCGACGTAGGCATGGCGCTGCGCGATCAGGCCAGCCTAGCCGCGCTTACCGAGGACGTGGTCAAGACCAGCGAGATTGAGGGAGAGCATCTCAATGTCGAATCCGTGCGTTCAAGTATTGCTCGCCGATTGGGTGTGGACATCGGTGCACTGGCACCGGTGGATCGCCATGTTGAAGGCATGGTCGAGATGGTGCTCGATGCCACTGCCAACTGCCATGCGCAGGTGTCGAGGGAGCGTCTGTTCGCCTGGCATGCCGCGCTGTTTCCTGCCGGCTACTCCGGCCTTTCCAAGATCAACGTTGGCAGCTGGCGTGACGATGCCAGTGGCCCGATGCAGGTAGTGTCTGGCCCCATCGGCCGCCAGAAGGTGCATTTCGAGGCGCCACCCGCCGATCGTCTGGAACTCGAAACCAGCCGATTCATCGACTGGGTCAATGACGCGCCGAACGCTCCGCCTCTGGTCAAAGCTGGCCTCGGCCATCTGTGGTTCGTCACCTTGCACCCGTTCGACGACGGCAACGGACGTATCGCTCGGGCAATAGGCGATCTGTTGCTGGCACGGTCCGACGGCAGCCCGCAACGTTTCTACAGCCTCTCGGCGCAGATCCAGCGAGAGTGTAAGGCCTACTACGACATCCTGGAGCAGACACAGAAAGGGACGATGGACGTCACCGAGTGGCTCGCCTGGTTCCTTGATACCCTCCATCGCTCCGTCAATCAGGCACATCACACGCTTGACGCCGTGCTAACGAAGGCGTACTTCTGGCAGCGTTGGGCAACCATGGCGTTGAACGAGCGACAAGTGAAATTGCTAAACAAGTTGCTCGACGGCTTCGAAGGCAAGCTCACCAGCAGTAAGTGGGCGACCATTGCTAAGTGTTCGCCTGACACGGCTCTGCGCGACATTAACGATCTGCTTGCGCGGGGCGTTCTACAGAAATCGGATGCTGGCGGGCGTAGTACCAACTACGAGCTAAACGATCTGCCAGAGTAACCGTGTTCGTGCAGTTAAAAGCCCCGACCGTTCTCAGTCGAGGCTTAAAAAGTTCCTATGAGTGGAGGTGGCGGGAATCGAACCCGCGTCCTCGAGCGTTTTGACGATTCTTCTCCGAGCGCAGCCGATGGAAAGTACGGTGGTCGCTCACCATCGGCACTGCACGACCACCGTTACCAACAAAGATGTCCTCGCCTGGCCGGTTGGTGCGGCTAAATGAGTAAGCCCCGCTAGATGGCGCTCTCATCCGTTCCGCAGGGCTGGGAACGGGAGACCGTCGCTACTGTTTAGGCAGCGATTGCGACGTTGTCGTCGGCATTTGTTTGTTTTTTTCCGACTCTTTAACGTGGATCCGGAGACCACGGCTCGCTTCACTCGTCTCGACAACCAGAGTCGAAACCGATCACCCCCATGTCAAGGTACAAATTCGCCGCTAAATAAGCCGACGAAGCTCCAATGATACCGGTTGAAAGGCTCTATCAAGCTTTGTCTCAGCGGCCCCGCCGATCGTCGGCCATTGCCCTTGCTATCTCACGGTTGGCATCGCGTTCGGCAAGAGCATGGCGCTTGTCATGGCGTTTGCGTCCACGAGCGACTCCAAGGTCAACCTTTGCTCGCGAGTTCTTGAAATAGACAGAGAGTGGAACCAAAGTGAGTTGTTCGCGATCGATTCGTTGACGCAGTTGTTCAATTTCGCTGCGGTGTAACAAAAGCTTGCGTTCACGCTCGGGGTCGTGGCCGTCGAGTCCGTGACTGAAGCTATAGGGAGCTATATGGGCCCCGTGCAACCAGACCTCACCATTCCTTATATAGGCGTAGCTGTCCTTGAGTTGCATTTTGGCTGCCCGCAAAGACTTAACTTCGCTGCCTTGAAGGGCAATTCCACATTCAATGGTGTCGACAATGTCGTAGTCATGGCGCGCTTTTCGGTTTGAGGCAACTACCTGTTCGTTACGCGTACTCATGGCTTCGAGGGTAGCGGAGAAGTAACGGGGTAGTCTCAGCCTTGTGCTAACGCTTTCTTGGGATATTTGGAATGAAATGGTTGCTCACTCAATGTTGGGCCTGCCCAACGAGGCATGTGGTTTGCTGGTCGGCCATCTCGATGGTCGAGTTGTCAGTTTCAATCCTTGTAAAAACACTGCCGAATCATCGAAGGTTTACACACTCGATCCGAGAGATCATTTGCGCATCGACAGAGAGGCAGAGGATGCCGGACTGGCGGTCATCGGGGTCATGCACAGCCACAGCCATACAGATCCCTACCCTTCACCAACCGATATCGCCCAGGCGCCGGATCCCTCTTGGCACTATCTGATTGTGTCGCTTCGCCACCCCGATCCAGCAGTTCGTTCTTATCAAATAGTTGACGGAGTGGTCACAGAAGAAGCAATAAAGGTTTCTGACCTGTAGAATCATGACTTGTTAAGTCAACTTTTCCCGGCCACGGTGGTTTGGGTAGTTCTCGGAGGTTTCCAGTGTCGGTCAGCGTTCGTCTTCCAACCATCATGCGTACTCATGCAGGCGGCAATTCCGAAGTGACTGCCGATGGCTCCACTGTTGGAGAGGTCGTAGAAGACCTCATCCGCCAGTTCCCTGGGATTGCACCCAATCTCAAGTCACCTGATGGAGGTCTTCACAAGTTTGTGAACGTCTATGTCAATGATGAGGACATTCGCTACCTTGACAAGCTCGACACCAAGGTCGGCGAGGCAGACCAAATTGCCATCTTGCCGGCAGTGGCCGGCGGCGCTGAATAATACGGCGCTGAATAATAACGAAGTAACAGGAGGCTCCAATGGCAGTGTATGACTCGATCCTTGACTTGATCGGCAACACCCCTGTCGTTGAAGTTTCCTCGCTCAGCCCCAACCCGAGAGTTCGTATTCTAGCGAAGCTTGAAGGCCAGAACCCGGGTGGGTCGGTGAAGGACCGTGCTGCCAAATACATGGTCGAAGAAGCCGAGAAAGATGGACGGCTGGGTCCGGGAGTCACAGTTCTCGAGTCATCTTCTGGGAATACGGGCATAGCTTTGGCCATGATCTGCAAGATGCGGGGCTATACGTTCAAGGTCGTACTTCCTGACAACGTCTCGATCGAGCGACGTCAGTTGCTCGAAATCTGGGGAGCAGAGATCATCGCCTCACCCGGAAGCGAAGGCTCAAATGGGGCAATGCGTAGGGCGCATGAAATCGCAGCCGAACACCCTGACTGGTTTTTCCCTTATCAGTATGGAAACCCTGCCAACCCTCGTGCCCATTACGAGGGAACCGGTCCGGAAATCTGGCGAGATGTTCCTGAGATCACACACTTCATCGCCGGATTGGGTACGGCCGGAACGCTTATGGGCGTAGGTAGGTACCTCAAGGAGCAGAGCCCAGATATTCAGATATGGGCAGTTGAGCCTCCGGCGGGCGAGATGGTCGATGGCTTGAAGAACCTCGATGAAGGTTTTGTCCCCCCAGTTTTTGTTGACAACGATGGTTTCCACCTGCTCGATAACAAGATGATTGTGCGGCCTCGTGAGTCAATTGAATGGACTCGCCGCCTCACCGAGGTGGGTATATTTTCCGGCATTTCTTCGGGAGCGATCATGGCGGCTGCTGTTAAGTGCGCCGAGCGGATTGACGAGGGAGTTATCGTGACCATCGTCTGCGATGGAGGTTGGAAGTATCTCTCGACAGGGGCATGGACCGGTGACATAGACGAAGTCACTGAGCGAGCCCGCCACATCATCTATTTCTAAGGCCTCAAAGGTTCTTAGAACTCAAGGGCGTAGCCTTTACAAGTGGACGATCGCCCGATTGGCATGTTCGACAGCGGTTTTGGAGGATTGACCGTAGCGCGCGCACTGATCGATCTTTTACCCAACGAGTCCCTCGTTTATCTGGGCGATACGGCTCGTTATCCCTATGGGTCGCGACCGCTTAAGGAAGTCCGTGAGTTCGCTCATGAGATTGGCGCATATCTGGTAGATCGCTTCAACATCAAGATGTTGGTAGTTGCTTGTAATACGGCATCGGCAGCCGCTTTGGAAGAACTTGAACAGGCCCTGACGATACCGGTTGTCGGGGTGATAGAGCCAGGAGTTCGTGCCGCTATTTCGGCGACCCGTAACAAACGGGTGGGGGTTATAGCCACTGTCGCGACCGTTTCATCTGGTGCGTATCAACGGGCCTTTGATGCCGCCAATCATTACGGTAATGGCGAACTCATTTGTGCTGCATGTCCTGGTTTTGTTGAGTTCGTAGAGAGAGACGAACTTAGGAGTGATCAGGTTCATGTGCTTGCAGAGCGCTTATTGGCACCGGTGTGCGAGGGAAAGGTCGACACGTTGTTGTTGGGCTGTACTCACTACCCATTCTTGGCGCGCACTATCAGCGATGTTGTCGGAAGAGACGTAGTGCTGGTGTCGTCGGCGGACGAAACAGCCTTTGAAGTGCGCAACCTGCTGATGGCGCACACTTCTTTGGCCCGCACTTCTACTGCAGGCCAGCCCGGTTATCACAGATTCTTGTCGTCAGGCGATGCCGAATGGTTTCGTCAACTGGGTCGTCGCTTGCTTGGTCCCGAACTCGACCATGTTGAAGTTGTGAGGTGGTGACGCAATGAGCATTGCTGTGACAGTTCTGGGTTGTTCAGGTTCTTATGCAGGACCGGGAGAAGCATGCAGTGGCTATTTGGTACAAGGCGGTGGCGTTTCTATATGGCTTGACGCTGGTCCTGGGACTCTGGCCAACTTGCAGCGTCACATCGATCTCGACGCCCTTGACGCGGTCGTTATAAGCCATTCACATCCTGACCATTGGGTCGATGTTCTTACCTATCACAATGTCGTTCGCTACATTCGCAAGCGAACTGGTGTGGTCGTTTATTCGCCTGGTGAGGTTCGACGTCTCGCTCAAGAGGTCAATGGAAAACTCGAACCCGCATTCGATTGGAAGGTTGTTCAAAGCGGAGACTCGGTAGAAATTGCCGGCCTCACGCTGAGTTTTTATCGCACTGATCACGGCCCTGAAACCCTGGCTATACGCATCGATGACGAAGACGGTCGCTCTCTTGGATATTCGGCTGACACAGGTGCCGGGTGGTCATTGTCCGAGCTGGGTGCAGGACTTGATCTCGCTTTGTGCGAAGCTTCCATTTCGCTAGATCAAGAACGTACCGTTCAGCATCTGTCTGCTCGCCAAGCCGGCATCTCGGCTAAGGCAGCTGGTGTTCGGCGTCTTGTGATAACCCACATACAACCCGGTGTCGACCCCGTTGAGTCCCAATTGCAAGCTACGGCAGCTTTCGGGTCGACGGTAGAAGTTGCCGCTATTGACGAGAGGTACGAGATTTAAATGTCCCGCAAAGATGGCCGAGTAAACAACGAGCTTCGTCCAATCACCTTTGAGCGTGATTTCACTGAACAGGCCGCCGGATCGGTTTTGGTCAGCTTTGGCAAGACCAAAGTTCTTTGCACGGCATCGGTAGAGGACCAAGTTCCGCGTTGGCTGAAGGGCACAGGTAAAGGGTGGGTAACCGCCGAGTATTCGATGTTGCCCGGCTCTTCGCCCGAGCGAGTTAGTCGAGAGGCTGCAAAGGGCCGCCAAAGCGGACGCACTCAAGAGATTCAGCGCCTTATCGGGCGTTCGTTAAGGGCGGTAACCGATCTGAGTGCGATGGAAGATATCCAGATTGTTGTCGATTGCGATGTCATTCAAGCAGACGGCGGAACCCGTACAGCCTCTATCTGTGGAGGCTATGTGGCATTACACGATGCACTCACTCGCATAATGGCAAAGGGCCAGATAAAGAGCCACCCGCTTGTTGAAGGTTGTGCTGCCATCTCGGTAGGAATTGTCGATGGCGTGCCCATGTTAGATCTTGCCTATGTCGAAGATTCGGTGGCCGAAGTCGATATGAATGTGGTCATGGCATCAAATGGGGCTTTTTTAGAACTGCAAGGAACCGCCGAGGGTAAGCCTTTTACCAGGAACGAACTCGATGCGTTGGCTGATCTGGCCGCCGATGGGATCAAAGACATTTTTATCCTCCAGAAAAGTGTGTTGGCTGAACCACCAGCTAAGCGTGCATGAAGTTGTGATCTCTTCTATGAAATTAATTGTTGCTTCGGCCAACCCCGGCAAAGCTGCCGAGATCATGGAGCTTCTCGACATGGTCCAAGACATTGAATTAATCCCTCGACCATCCGATGTTCCCATTCCGATTGAAGATGGTGAGACTTTTTTGGATAACGCCCGCATCAAGGCCAGGGCAATTGTTATAGCGACTGGTGTCTCAGCGGTTGCAGATGATAGCGGTCTTGAAGTGGCGGCTCTGAATGGAGAACCAGGAGTGAATACGGCTCGTTATGCAGGGCCTGACGCCAGCGATCAGGACAACATCTCAAAGCTGCTCGGCGCTCTTGAGGGCATAGAAGACAGAAGGGCTCGCTGGCGTGCTCTCGCACTGGTGGCTTACCCCGACGGGCATGAACTCTGGGCCGAGGGCGTCTGCGAAGGCTTCATTGCCGAAGAGCCTTGGGGAGTCAATGGATTTGGTTACGACCCTATTTTTATCCCTACTGAAGGCGACGGCCGAACCTTTGCCGAAATGAGCGCGGACGAAAAACATGACCTCTCTCATCGTGGACAAGCCTTTCGAATCTTGGCCAAGGAATTAGAACTCGACAGCCAGGTGTGACAGGCAAGCCCGACACGGTGCCCGGTCAAGGTTGGGTGAAACTACTTTCGTTTACAGTCTTTGGGCGCAGCTCTTTGCGTAAGACGAGTTTTAGGCCTGACCAGATTTCGTCAATGGCACAGACTTTCGTGTCTACCCAACCAAGCGGCAATGCGATTTCACGTACGACATCTTCGGTCATGTCTGTCGGAACCTTCGACGCTCGTTTTGGCCAGGACACCCAAAATGTTCCGTCAGGAACAAGGGTTGTAAGGATCCAGCCAATATTTTTCTCAAGATGGGATCGTTCTGTAACGAAGCCGACGACGAGGTCGACCTGTTCCTTCTTGCTCAGTCCATGTTGGAGCTTCACGCCTGCAGGGAGGTTGCCGAGTGTGGATTCGATCTCATCGGGCGCATGCAACAAAGCGACCCGCATGCCCTCCTTGATTCCGAGTTTCTTGGGCAGGGGGGTACCCGAGTATCCAGATGACGATGTAGCCATATGGTTAAAAGCCTCCTTTCACGTGGCACCTTCAAGCGGCACCTCTATGCATCAACATATTCGGCCAGCATTTCGGTGGTTTGATCGGCAGATAGAGGTCTACCTGTCAGGTAGCCCTGGACTGCGTCGCATCCTAAGGTCTTCACGGATACCAATTCACTGGCGTGTTCCACGCCTTCTGCTACCACATGCATGCCCAAGGCTTGTCCGAGCATGACCATCGCTCCAACGATGGTTGCGTTGTCTCGGTCGGTAGTGAGATCTCGTATAAATGCCTGGTCGATTTTCAGCTGATCAAATTGCATCCGCTTCAGCTGTCCGAGTGACGTGTGTCCCGTTCCGAAGTCGTCCAGAGAAAGTCGAATTCCCCGAGCCCGCAGTGCTGCAAGTTCGCCAATAAAGGGGTCACTCTCATTCATTACGATTCTTTCGCTTAACTCAAAGATAAGCTGGTTGGGCGAAATGTTGTATTCCTCAAAAATTTCGTTGACCTGATTTACAAGTTGATTGCGAGTCATTTGCGAGGCAGAGATGTTTATCGAGACTGCTATCCACTGACCAAAAGTTTGACTCCACAGCGCAACTTGTCGACAGCTTTGTTCCAATACCCAACGGCCAAGAGCGGGCATTAAGCCGACCTCTTCGGCCATCGGAATAAAAATGTTTGGTGGAATGGTTCCCCGTTTGGGGTGATTCCATCTCGCCAGAGCTTCAAGTGAGTATATGGTTCTATTCGAGTTGGCTTCTGTGCCGTCAATGGTGAAACACGGCTGGAAAAAGAGGTCGAGCCCGTTGTTCTCGATTGCAATACGTAGGTCACTTTCAAACTTAAAATGATCCGCTAACGGCCCCTCATATTCACCTGCGACGCAGTAACCGTTCTTGCCATGCGCCTTTGCCATATACATGGCGCTGTCTGCGCTGGTCATCAGGTCCTGAGCGGTGTTTCCATTTGTTGGATAGCCGGCAACGCCAATACTTGCAGTGACATGGATGTCTTGTTCATCTAGCAGAAATGGGTCCTTAAAGGCACCGATCAACTTGCCTGCGACCGTAGCGGCTCCAGCGATATTGCCAATTTCTGGGAGGAGAACCAGAAATTCATCACCGCCGATACGTGCGAAAGTGTCCTCGTCACGCAGGAATGTTTGAAGACGCTCCGCTACTTGTTGCAAGAGGTCGTCGCCTTTCTCGTGGCCAAGAGTGTCGTTTATTACCTTGAAGCGATCTAGGTCGAGAAACAACAGACCAAATGGCTGGCCAGTCCGTTTTGCATGCGCGAGTGCTTGGCCTAGACGATCAGCAAAAAGTTTGCGGTTTGCCAATCCTGTGAGGGGGTCGAAGTGAGCAAGAAGTTGTAGCCGTTCTTCATTGGCAAGACGTTCGGTGGCGTCTCGCAGAACAAGCAGATATCCGGCAAAACGTTCTGTTGCCATCAATGACTCAGAGCCTGAGAGAATCGTGCTCTCCACTTCAAGTGTTCGAGTTGAATGGATGGTGACCTTATGGGTGACGATCCCTTTATCAGTTTCGATGTCCTTGGAGATTGAGGGAAGTACCTGGCCAAGGTGGAGCCCGACAAGATCTTTGATTTCAACTCCCAAGAGCCCACAGGCCGCAGGATTGTGATCAACGATGCGAAGGTAGACGTCAAGGACGATGATGCCATCAGGCATGTTCTCAACGATGTGTCTTCTGGCGATAGGGGCAATATCCAAAAGACGTGAACGGAAGAATCCCCAAACGAGAACGGGCCCGGTGAGAGCAATAGTCAGAGGCGTCAGATCGAGATGAGCGGCTGGACCCAAGCTGAAGTTATAAGCAAGGTTCGGCAATAACGGAAATAGATAGCCAATTGCAAGCCACCATCCTTGGCGACGATATTGGGGAGCAATACGAGAGAATGTGATTAACAACAAAAGAGTAGAAGCAATACCCAGGATGTTTTGGTAGGCGATGTGGAACCAAAATAGTGGTCCGACTTCGATGATCGGGAAAGGGTCGAGAGGTTCTGGGGGATAGAAGCGAACCAAGTCATGGGTTTGGGGAAGTGCAAGAATAAGCACGACTGCGATTGGTTGAATTGCCAATGCAGTGATGGTCTTGCGGGTAACAAGGCGACCTCTACCCGTAAATTGCAGGATGAAGATCAACCAGCTCGCTGTGAGTAAACCAACCCCGCCGTATTTGACCGCACCCATTGCCTCCTTTATCCACCGGTCATCACTAATCAGTTCGAGGCCATAGAAGGTCGACCAGATTGCCGAGCCAATGAAGATCGCCATGAGACTACGGCTGGCCACCGCCTGGCGATGAAGGTGGATGTAGAGCGCCAAACCGAGGCAGGTCGCGCCACTCAGTACCATGACCACGCCTACTTCAGCAGGAGTTATAGCGATCACCCCCCTTGGCTCTGATGGACTGCGGTGCGGGCGAGAGGACTTGAACCTCCAAGGGCCGGAGCCCACCGGGACCTAAACCCGGCGCGTCTGCCAATTCCGCCACGCCCGCAAGACATGACATGGCGGCTACAGCTTAGGGGTTAGAACAAACCCGAGTACATATGTTCCTCACATATGTGATTTGTGCCGCTAGCCTTCTTGGTGCCCGTGTCATATGGAGGACGCCAGATGGAACACCCAATTCCCAGCTCAATTGACCCAATCAGCAAAGATAACGGAAGCGCATCGCAATTTGAGGTGTTCAACCGGCTTTTGCAGAACCGTATTGTGGTGCTCGGCACCGAGGTAGATGACGTATCGGCCAATCAGATAATCGCGCAGCTTCTTTATCTTGAGGGCCAGGATGATTCCAAGGACATCTGGCTATATATCAATAGCCCAGGGGGAGTCATCACCTCGGGTATGGCCATCTATGACACCATGCAGTTCATCAAGCCTGATGTGGCCACAATCTGTATGGGTCTCGCTGCTTCAATGGGCCAGTTCTTGTTATGTTCGGGCGCGCCCGGAAAGCGCTATGCATTGCCACATGCTCGGATCATGATGCACCAACCTTCAGGTGGCGTCCGTGGTCAAGCCGCAGACATTGCGATTCAGGCAGAACAGATTCACTACATAAAGAAGGTCATGGCCGAACGCATTGCGTTTCACACTGGTCAAACTGCCGAACAGATTGAAGCCGACTCAGAACGCGACCGCTGGTTTACTCCAGAAGACGCGAAGACCTATGGCATCATCGACCACGTGATCTCAAAGCGGGGTCAGTCGGGCTCATAGAGTCGGGCTCATAGATCTTGGGCCAGATTCACGGTCCAAACTGGCTGTCATACCCACAAGCCAAACTGGTGAGCCATGTACAAAATCGGTGAATCTTTCATCTTCAGTCCAAGCGATCTCACCGATTTTCTGGCCTGTGAACATCTGACTCATCTTGAGCGCTCTGTGGCACTTAGAGAGCTTGAGAGACCATTACGCGATGACCCCGACACTGAGCTATTGGCCCAACAGGGTGATCGCCATGAGCGTGAAGTGCTCCAAGGCCTTATTGAGTCTGAACTAAGTGTTGTCGAGATCAGAACGACAGGTCATTTGGTCGAAGAACTAAAAGCCGCTGAGGCCGAGACCTTGGCAGCGATGAGAAGCGGGGCTTCGGTCATCTACCAGGCGACCTTCTTGAATGACGCGCTAGCTGAGAGTATGTGGCGCGGCCATGCCGACTTTCTATTTAGGGTCGAAACTCCAAGCGCCTTGGGTCCTTGGAGCTATGAGGTAGCAGATACCAAGTTGGCAATTCGCCCAAATGCAAGGGCGCTGGTGCAAATGGCCTGTTACAGCGAACAACTTGCTCGCTTGCAGGGCACTTGGCCAACCTCGATGATCGTGATCGGAGGTGACGGGCTTCATCACCGATTTCCGCTAGACGAAGCCATCTCGTATGTGCGCTTTGCCAAGCAGCGTTTCGTAGACGCAGTTAGGTATGACGATACGAACACCACTTATCCGATTCCCGTAAGCCATTGTCAGGTATGTGATTGGGCAGATACATGCGATGCGAAACGTCGAGAAGACGATCACTTGTCGCTGGTTGCTCGCATGCGCAGAGATACGGTCTTGAAGTTCGAACGAGCCGGTATCTCAACCATGGACAAGCTGGCTCATCTGGCGCCGACACAAACTGTCCAAGGCCTTGGAACTCACACGCTCGAGCGCTTGACTCACCAAGCACGCTTGCAGGTTGCCTATAAAAACGATGGAGTCCTGCGCTATGAGCTGCTCGAGCCGGCACACTCTCGTTATGGATTAGCAGGTCTCCCGGCCCCTTCTGGTGGAGATCTATTCGTTGACTTCGAGGGCGACCGCTGGGTTGGCGAGTACGGATTGGAATATTTGTTTGGTGTTATCGATGGCTCTGGTGGCGACAGCCTTACCGTTGATAATGTTGAGCTGGCATATATAGCGTTTTGGGCACATGATTCAAAACAAGAGAAAGCAGCATTCGAAGCATTTATTGACCTGATCATTGCTCGTTTAGATGCTGATCCCGCGATGCACGTTTACCACTACGCACCTTATGAAGTGCAGGCAATGAAGAAACTCATGAGCCGATATGCCACTCGTGAAGCCGAAGTAGATCGCCTGCTGAGGGGCGAAGTGATGGTTGATCTTTATCGGGTTGTGAGCCAGGGCATACGAGTTTCCTTAGAGAGCTATGGGCTCAAGAAGCTGGAGCCGTTCTATTGGCCGCAACGTGATGCGGCAATTTCCGATGGAGCGGCCAGTGTCAGCGCATACGAGAGGTGGCGCGAGACACGAGACGACAAGTTGTTACAGGAGCTTCAGGACTATAACGAACTCGACTGTCGTTCAACTCTGTCACTTCGAGAATGGCTTGAGACTCTTCGTTCAGAACTGGAAGCCAATATGGGCGAGAAATTGCCGCGTTTCCAAGAAGAAGTCTCACCGGAAGAATCTTCGAAGGCCCTGGAGAAGCTCGAGGAGCTTGTTGATCGAGAGCGCAAGTCGACAGAGTTGGTTTCCCGCCTGTTGGCTGGGGTGCCTGAAGAACCTGGAGAAAGAAGTGCCGATCAACAGAGCTTGTGGTTGTTGGCTCAACTTGTCGGATGGCACCGTCGCGAGGCCAAACCAAATTGGTGGAAATGGTTCGAGCGACTTGCCAGATCTGACGAAGAATTGGTCCTTGACCATGAGTCGATCGGTCAGTTGAGCTATGAGGGCGAGGTGGGTGAGGTTTCCCGATCCTTAGTGCATCGTTACTCGTTTGATCCCACCCAAGAACACAAGCTCAGGGTTGGAGACAACCCTCGTGATCCGAGAACTGAAAAAGGCGCAGGCGAGATCCACTCACTCAATCAACATATTGGATATATAGATCTCAAACGAGCAAAGAACTCGAGTGCAGATCATCCGTGTTCATTGGTGCCGAGCCCACCAATTGACGATGTGATCCTACGTGATGCGGTTGCACGCGTTGGCAAGTCAGTAACAATCAACGGGCTGGATGCACCGAGCCCATTTCGTGCATTGCTCGATGTGGTATCCAAAGCTCCACCACGATTTCACGGACTAGAGCCTGGAAGCCCGCTGGCCCGAGTTGATGAATCAGGTCGAGTGATTGAATCAGGCAGTGACGCAGCGGTTCGTCTTGCCCATGACTTGGATGCAAGCTATTTGGCAGTGCAGGGTCCACCAGGTTCGGGCAAGACATATACAGGAGCGCGCCTGATAGTTGCCCTTGTGCAGGCCGGCCACCAGGTTGGCATCACCGCTCATAGCCACAAGGCGATAGACAACCTTCTCGATGCTGTGTGTGAACGGGCTGAGGCCGAAGGCATTGACTTGCGGGCGGTTCGTAAGGTTAACAAGACAGATCTTGATGACCCGGCATCAGCGCCGAGGCATCCTTGCATAGAGCTTATTGATAAGAACGACGCGGTTGAGTCATTGGTGGCAGAAGGCAAAGTTGATGTTGTTGCCGGAACCGCTTGGTTGATGGCTCGCGAGCCCTTGGCCGGCTCTTTGCATACTTTGGTGATTGATGAGGCCGGGCAGTTCTCCTTGGCCAATTTGGTAGCAGTAGGTGGGGCTGCAACCAACCTGGTACTTCTCGGCGACCCTCAACAACTTTCGCAACCCACCCAGGCTATTCACCCTACCGGCGCCGAAGTTTCGGCTTTGGAACACATCTTGGATGGCTCAACAACCATTTTGCCTGAGCGCGGCATCTTTCTCGAGTGCAGCTTTCGTATGCATCCGGAAATATGTGACTTTGTCTCATGTCTGGCTTATGAAGGTCGCCTGAGGGCCAATGCTGATTGTGCTCGACAACACATTGAGACTGGATCAGATCTACCCAGCGCTGGACTGGGTTGGATGCCGGTAAGTCATGAGGGTAATCGCACTCGTTCCACCGAAGAAGTGGAGGCTGTCAACGAGCTTGTCAATCGGTACGTCGGCCTTCCTTTCACTGATCAAGAAGGTAACAATCGCTGCTTGGGAGTTGGCGACATCATGGTGATCGCCCCTTACAACGCTCAAGTAGCGTCACTGATCGAAGACCTCCCTGACGGTGTCAGAGTCGGTACCGTCGACCGCTTTCAAGGACAAGAAGCGCCGGTGGTCATCTATTCCTTGGCGGCATCTTCAGCCGATGAGGTGCCACGCGGTCTTGACTTTTTGTTCAGTCCCAACCGCTTCAACGTTGCGATATCCCGTGCACAGGCCCTGGCAATTGTTGTCGGGTGTCCCACCCTCCTTCGAACCCGATGCAGTCGCCCACAACAGCTCAGCCTCGTAAACGCACTCTGCCGCTTTGTGGAACAGGCCCAAACCCTGACCTATCCATGACCACCTGAGCCGCGGGCGGACTCAGCCCGGGAGCGTATGTCTCCTGACAGCGTGTTCCAGGAATGGGAGTCCTCGGTTTCTGGTATCCAAGGTGTGTTCAGCGATGGCCTCGAGGAACTCCGCGCTTTAGCCAGCGTACGAGATGTTCGAGTGCTTGGAGCGGCTGGCATAATCGAACTTCACGAACCGGTTGATGTAACAGCGGCAACACTCGCCAGTCTTCAGTGCGGGGTCTGGATCCGGCCGTTCGGACATTTGATATATGCGCTGCCACCGTACTGCGTCACCGTGGATGAGGCCAATACAATCGTCAAAGCAATGCGAGAAGCGGTGTGGGCTAGCTCTACCGGCAGGGACGTCTCGAGTATCCGAGCCGACTAGACGTGACTCTACTGCATTGCGTATCCGTCGATCCGTGGCAGACACGAGAGCTGCGCTGGTTCCTCGCACCATACGGAGGAAGGCCACCAGTCGACAGTCCGGTTACCATCGGCTATCGTCGATGATCTCCCGGGACGACGCCACCACCTGGGCCACCTGGTTCCAGGCAATCGGTGATCGGTCGCGGATCCTGATCC
>CAYGGL010000029.1:0-5061 GCA_964349215.1 uncultured Acidimicrobiaceae bacterium
GCATGCGAGCAGGTCGAGGACGAAGAGGACGAACATCTCTATCACTCGACAGGATGGGTCCGCGAGCTATGGGTGAAGTCGCTTGGAATGCCGGCGGTGCTGCCGCCTCCGGAGGAGCAGAAGAACGTCACGACGGCAATCGGGGCCGCCCGCGCCAAGAACGCCCGAGAGGAGATGGAGTAGCGATGGCCTCGAGGAACTCGCCGCAACATCCGATCTTGTCTCCACGCACGAGCAAGGTGCCCGCCCAGGACAGCGATTTCCTGACAACAGCACAAGGGGTGCGGTTGTCGGAGACCGACGACTCACTCAAGGCCGGTGAGCGCGGACCGACATTGATGGAAGATTTCCACTTCCGCGAGAAGATCATGCACTTCGATCACGAGCGGATTCCAGAGCGGGTCGTCCATGCCCGTGGTGCTGCCGCTCATGGTGTGTTTGAGTCGTACGGATCTGCCGCGGAGATTACGTCGGCCGACTTCTTGCAGCCGGGCCGCTCGACGCCGGTTTTCACCCGATTCTCGACCGTCGTCGGGTCGCGAGGTTCGGCCGACACGGTTCGTGATGTGCGTGGGTTCGCGGTCAAGTTCTATACCAATGCCGGAGTGTTCGATCTCGTAGGAAACAACATCCCAGTGTTCTTCATCCGCGACGGGATCAAGTTTCCTGATCTTATTCACGCTGCCAAGCCCGAACCAGACCAGGAGATCCCGCAGGCCCAGACCGCCCACACGACATTTTGGGATTTTGTTTCGAGTATTCCGGAGTCACCGCACATGTTGATGTGGGCGATGTCGGACCGGGCGATTCCGCGTTCGTACCGGATGATGGAGGGCTTCGGGGTTCACACGTTCCGGCTCGTCAACGAAGCCGGCGAGTCGAGCCTGGTCAAGTTCCATTGGAAGCCGGTTCTCGGCGTTCACGGCCTCGTGTGGGAAGAGGCGTTGACGCTCAATGGTGTCGACCCCGACTTCCACCGACGCGACCTGTACAACGCGATCGGCGACGGGGCATTTCCGGAATGGGAGCTAGGAGTACAGGTCATGCCCGACAGCGATGATCAGTACTTCAACGGGATCGATCTGCTTGACTCCACCAAGTTGGTGCCCGAAGAGCTGGTTCCGGTGCAACCCGTCGGACGCATGACGCTCAACCGCTGCCCGGCCAACTTCTTTGCCGAGGTCGAGCAGGTGGCCTATCACGTAGGTCACCTCGTACGCGGCATCGAAGTCGTTGAGGACCCGCTGATGCAGGCCCGACTGTTCAGCTACCTCGACACCCAACTGACCCGTCTTGGCGGCCCGAACTTTTCGCAGATCCCGATCAACAGACCCCACACTCCGGTCAACGACAACTTTCGTGACGGCTTTCACCAGACAGCGGTGCATCATGGAAGGACTCCTTATCTGCCGAACACCGTCGGCGGAGGGTGCCCGTTCCTGGCCGGAGACTCCGACGGCGGTTATATCCACCTGCCCCGTCCCGTAAAAGGCGTCAAAGTTCGCCGGCGCGGACCTGACGACGAATACGCACAGGCGACCCTGTTCTGGAACAGCATGACCGAGGTCGAGCAGGACCACATCGTCGATGCTTACACGTTCGAACTCGGCAAAGTCGAAGTCCCATCCGTCGTCGAGCGCATGGTAGAGCGGCTTATGCTGGTCGATCCAGAACTGGCCCGGCGCGTCAGTGTTGGGCTGGGACTCCCGGCGCCGATGTTCGCAACACCGCCGCCTCCCGACAGCGTCGAGGAGGTCGCCGACGCCTTGGATGTCAGCGGGGGTCTCGACTCTTCCCCTGCCTTGGCCATGGTGAGCGACAATATCTACCCAGTTGATGGACGTATTGTGCAGATTCTCGCTAACGACGGCAGTGATCTGTCGGGTATTCGGCTACTCCAGGAGGCGATTCGCAGCGCCGGCGCTGTGTCGCACGTCGTCGCCACCCACAAGGGCAATATCACCGGCCCTCCTGGCCGGCGGGTTGATCAGCTCACGGTCGACAAATCGTTTCACACGGCTTCGGCCGCTGAAGCCGATTCGATCATCGTCGCCCACGGCGCCGGTCTGGCAGACGAGCCGGCCGTGATCACCTATGTCCAGACAGCGTTTCGCCATTACAAGCCGATTGCTGCGTGGGGCGATGGAGACCAGCTTCTCGCCAACGTCGGCATTGACCCGTCGGCACCAGGGGTCACGGTTGCTGATAAGGCCACCAAGACTTTCGCCAAGACTTGCCTTGATGCACTCGCTGTTCACCGCCATTGGGCTCGCGCCACAACACATCCTACCCGAACTGTCGAAACAGAGGTCTGACATGCCAAATGGAATCGAACTTATTCTCGAAGACCACGCCAAGGTCAACGAACTCTTTGCAGCCTTCGACAAGTCCGGCGACGCAACACTGATCGGCCAAGTCTTAGATTGTTTAAAAGCTCACGACGAAGCCGAGCAAGCAGCGCTCTACCCGTTTACTTACAACCTGCTCGGAGACAACGCCGTGATCGAACGATCGGCCCTAGCACACTCGTCAGTCAAGAAGCAGATCGACGTACTTACCACGCTCGAGGGTCGGCCGCTTGTCGAGGCCTTCGGCGAGCTGCGCCGACTCGTCGATAAACACGTCGCCGACGAACAAGACAACATCCTTCCCGCTATAAGGGAAGCGGCTACCCCGCAGCAACTTGACGAACTCGGGGCCCGCATCTTGCAAGCTAAACAACGTGGTGGGTGACGAGTACAGTTGTCAGTACAGCTGATGGCGAAATTGAAGGAGACTGACGCTGTGAGGGGTTTGCAACATCAGTCTCCTTCGAATTCGCTACAGCGAGTACGCCCTAGTCGATCAAACAGCTCCTGCTACTGATAGGCATTTCGAAGGGATCGAACCTTTTCGTGAACGGCCCTGATCTCGACATATTGTCTGTTCACAACCGACCGAAGTTCATTGGAAATATCGGCATTGATCGCCTCTTGAAACGCGGCTACAGCGTGATCTTCGCCTTGCTCAGCGGCCTCGAGTACGCCCTTGGGATTGGTGCCTGACATTGCATCTTTCAAGCTAAGCCAACCGCGATGGATAGCCCCAGCTATAGACCCGCTCTCTTGAACGTCCTCACCATTGGAGAGGGCTATTGAACGCAGCTCATTTACGAATTCTCCTCGCTGTTTCGAGTACTCCCGGAACTCGGCTGCCAAGGACTGCTCGTCATCACCCTCTAGTTTTTCAGCAGCCTTTGTAAAGCCTTCCATGCCGTCTTGGAGTATCGAAACCAGATCCTCAATCACTTGTTTGTCATTGGGCATTGTTAGTCCTTCCTTTGTTGACTGTGTCCAGCTGTGATGTACCCCGTAGGTGTGGCGCCCAGACATTGCGTTCGGTTTTCTATTCGCTCGTCATCTCTCCCACACAGTCATCGATTCCATGAGTCCCCCCTACTGGCGGCTCTATAAATGAGCAATGCAATCACCGACCCAAAGATTGAACCAATGAGCCCCGACGTTTGTAGCGCTCCGACCTCTCCGTCTACGCCGAATAGCACGTAGCCCATGAATCCGCCGATGAATGATCCTGCCACTCCGAGCACAATTGTTGCCCCCAAGGACATCGGGTCGGGACCTGGAACGACTGCGCGAGCGATGAGGCCACCAATCAGCCCGACAATCAGCAGGAATATAATGAAACCAAACAAGCTGACTCCTTTGAGTTGGAAACTGAACACAACGACATCGGTGGGTCGACGTCCCTTTTCGGAGTTCCCGCATGCGCATCTCTTAGGGAAGTGCTGATGAGCCTGAGAGATTCGCTCGGGTTAAGAAACATCCATACTGACAAGCGAAAAACCTGTGGATAAAGGGCAGATAGGTTGCCACCGCGATATAGGTGGCATATTCATGGCATAATAATGGCATGAATCGAGTGCGAGTAAGTACCACCGTTGATGGGGATCTTTTGGTCCGAGCCCGGCTACTGCGCCACGGAGTCAAAGACGCGGCGTTACTCGATGAGGCACTTGCCGCTCTCGGTGCTCAACATCGCTCTGCGGAGGTCGATGCTGCTTACGCCGCTGCATATGACGCTCATCCGCTGGATGAGCCCGATGAGTGGGGCGATCTCGCTTCGTTTCGCCAGGCAGCAGCCGCAATATGACTGCCATGCCGGCGCGGGGTGATCTCTGGTGGTGCGAACCTCCAGAGATCGGACGACGTCCTGTTGTCGTGCTCTCGCGTGACGCCGCCATACCAAGGATTGGGCGAGCTCTCGTTGCCCCTTGCACGACAACGATTCGCGGCTTGCCCAGCGAGGTGGTCTTAGACCCGGGTGAGGACCCGGTCGGTCGTCGGAGTGCCGTCAACCTCGACTCGCTCGAGAGCGTGTCGTTGGGCGTGCTTGTGGAGCGCATCGGAAGACTAAGCGACATACGAATGAGACAGATTTGTGCAGCCCTCGAAGTCGCTGTGGATTGCCAGTAGTCGGGTGGCCAGGTCATCGTATTTGAAGAGCGCCGACTGACGCACGCTCTCGCATCCGCCCCTCTAACGTTTGGTGTGATTACTTAGGTCTTCGGGACATGAGCAACGCTGAGTGAAACCAACGGTAAGGCTAGAGCAAGTGAGGTGGGTTTGATGAGGGTTGTGGTGTTCAGCTCCAAGCCATACGACGAGGAGTCTCTGCGTGCAGCCAATGACGGTCGCCACGAGTTCGTGTTTCTCGAGGCGCGCCTCAGTATGCAGACCGCTCTCTTGGCCGACCGAGCGGACGTCGTTTGCGTGTTCGTCAATGATGACGTGAGTGCGGAAGTGCTCGGGTTGTTCAAGGAACAGGGTGTGGCCTTGGTGGCCCTTCGCTCGGCGGGTTTCAACCACGTCGACTTGGCCGCTGCCGAGGCGCTTGGCCTGCCGGTGACCCGAGTCCCGGCGTATTCTCCCCACGCGGTCGCCGAGCACGCGGTGGGTTTAATCCTGGCGTTGAACCGTAAGTTGCACCGGGCCTTCAACCGGGTCCGCGAGAACAACTTCGCTCTCACCGGGCTGCTGGGCTTCGATTTATGCGGCCGAGTGG
>CAYGGL010000029.1:5071-19599 GCA_964349215.1 uncultured Acidimicrobiaceae bacterium
GGGTGTGACTCGTCCGCTAGGCTGCCTACATGCGGGTAACCACGGCTTCGCGCGTCGGTGTGGGTCAGTTACCGGGGACTGGCTCAGAGTGGAGCCTGCGCTGGTTTTTAGTTCCTTTGCCAGGGGCCGAGTGGTGGGCGTGGTGGGCACTGGTGAGATTGGCTCGGTGTTCGCTCGGATCATGGTCGGTTTCGGTTGCGAGGTCATCGCCTTTGATCCTTTCTCAAGCGACGCCTGCCGGAGCAAGGGCATCGAATATGTAGAACTCGACGAGCTGTTCTCACGGTCCGACATCGTGTCGTTGCATTGTCCGCTCACCGCCCAAACCCGTCATCTGATCGACGGTGCCGCTTTGGCCCGCATGCGCGACGGGGTGATGCTGATCAACACGAGCCGGGGCGCGTTGGTGGACACCGTTGAGGTGATCGAGGCACTCAAGAGCGGCAAGGTGGGCTATCTCGGTCTCGACGTGTACGAGGAGGAGGGGGCGCTGTTCTTCGAAGATCGCTCCGACAGCGTCATCGGTGACGACGTGTTCAGCAGGCTGCTCACATTTCCCAACGTGTTGATTACTGCCCACCAGGCATTCTTCACAGCGCAGGCATTGCAGCACATCGCTGCCACAACGATCGCCAACATCACTGCCTTCGAAGCCGGCCAGACACCACCGGACCTGGTCCCGTCGGAGCTGTTGGGCCTGTAGGCGCCTACGATCGGTTTAATGTCACATTCACTTGATGGTCGCCAATTTGTCGTTTGCGAGAGTGCCCACGACGGCGAGGTTGGCGTTGACACCATCTTCGCCTACCACGAGAACGACGGTGTGATCTGGGCCGACTACTCGGGAGGAGATATCCGTCGAGGACACCTCATCGGAACGCGAGCCGGCGATCGTGTCGAGTTCCGATACGTACAGCTCAATATTGTCGGAGACACGTCCAGCGGGCATTGCGTTTCCCACGTGGTTGAACGAGAAGATGGTCGTCTGCAGCTGAACGAGAGTTGGCGGTGGGAATCTCGTCCAGGAAGCGGCAAGAGCATTGCGGTGGAGCTGTGATTTGAACGCATCCCAGCGGGGGATCCTCGGTGGGATTAGGCGTTTCTCAAGCGGTGAGAACAATCCAAGCGACGAACAACGGATAAGCGGTTAGTAGTAGCACGCCGGGTCCGCGCCGAAGCTCTTTGTGGGGGAATGCCATCGCGAGAACGAGAACGAGGCTGGCGAGCATGGCCATCCACGCCATATTCAATGAGGCAGCGTCGACGATGACGAGCGGTCGCGCCAAAGCACCCGCACCCAAGGTCATGGTGACGTTGTAGGTGAAGGACCCAACCACGGCGGCAACAACGGCGGTACTTACGCCATGGCGTGCACTCGACCATGCAAGGACCACCAGTTCGAACGCGGTAGCGAACCCGACGACTGTCAGTCCGAGAACTGTCTGCGTTGACTCCAGGTCGCTGATGCGTCGGATGCCTTCAACCAGGCCAACCGCTCCAAGGGCCATGGCTGCGACACCAGCGAGAACCAATACGAGCTCAACCCCGACGCGTCCTTGCACTTCGGAACCGTGAGCCTCATCCAACTCATCGGTTTCGCCCAGGGTTGGTGGTTTGCGCTCGAGCATCCAGATGACTCCGACGAACATGGCATATGCCCCGACGAGGACCAAGCCGCCGACTCGTGTGACCGAGCCATCCCAGGAAATGTATGCACCCAGCGCTGCGGCTATTACACCTCCCAGCCCGTAACGCATTACAGATTTGTCGAACGGGAGCGGAGCGATAAGTGCACCAACACCCAATGCCACGAGACAGATCGCGACATTGGCTCCGATCACATCGCCGAAAGCGATTGCCGGAGCATCACGCAATGATGCTGTCACAGCAGTCGCCAGTTCCTCGGGTTCTGCTCCGGCGAGAAGTATGGCTAGGGCAGAAGCACTCACGCCGAGTCGTTGGGATGAGACTGCCAGATGCTTAGCGAAGGTCTCGGCGCCCCACACGATGCAAGCTACTCCCAGCAATGCAACAACAAGCCAGGGGACAGCGCTCACATTTAGATTCTTGCCTAAAGAACTGGACCATAGGCCCGATTTCCTTTTTGGTGGTTGCATACCCATAGGGGTATAGGTATGATGAGAGCCATGGAGATCCCTGCTGAAACCATCGATGATCTGATCAAGCGCCTGCGCCGTGTTGAAGGCCAGGTGCGTGGCATCCAAGCGATGTTGGCCGAGGGCCGAGATTGCCGTGACGTGGTCACGCAAATCTCGGCCGCAAACAAGGCATTGGAGCAGGCAGGTTTCGTGCTGGTGGCTGCGGGTCTGACCTGGTGCCTGGCCGACCCGGAACGGTCAGCGGCTGAGGGTTACGAAGTCGCCGACGTACAAAAAATGTTCACCAAGCTGGCCTGAGCTTTGGCTGTGGTTTGGCGTCCCCACAATCTCAATACCGAAGGGAATAATCGATGAAGACACAGCTTGGCGATACCGGCATAGGTAGCGACACGGAGACCGGCGCCCTGGTGCAGAGCGAGCTTGAGGTCCTCGAGTCTGAGCGAAAGGACGGTTGGCTGGCGCGGTTGGGTCGCGCATCGGCCCGTCGGCCGCGTCTGGTCTTGGCAGTGTGGGTGCTGTTGGTGGTGCTGGCCGCCCCGTTGGCGCTGAGCTTGACTTCTGCGTTGTCGGGTGCCGGCTGGGAGGCGCAGGGCTCTACGTCGGAGCGGGTTCGAGATGAGCTACGACGTGACTTCCCTCAGGTCGGCGTCGACTCCGCTGTGGTCGCCTATCGCCAGAGCACCCCGATTGCAGATAACCCTGAGGGCTTGGCCGCCCTGGTGGCCGGGCTGGCCGAAAGCCCCGGTACGACCAATGTGGTCGACCCTCTCACACAACCTTTGGGGTCGGGTCTGTTGAGCCCAGATGGAAGAGCAGCACTCGTGCCCGTTGGGCTGGCTGCGAGCGAGGATGCCGATCTTCCTGAGTCGGCAGGAAAGCTGATGGCCACTATCGAGGCGATCGACCTTCCTAGTGGAGCCGAGGCCGACGCTACGGGCGAGTGGGCTGTTTGGCACGACTTCAACGAGATCAACGAGAAGGCAATGAGGAAGGCCGAGGTGTTGTCGGCCTTGCCGACGATGCTGCTGTTGTTCATAGCTTTCGGCTCGGCGATAGCTGCGGGTCTGCCGCTGTTGTTGGCGCTCGCAGGTATCGCAGTTGGGTTCGGGGCGCTACACCTCGGTGCTGGGGTCACGCCACTGTCGGTGTGGTCGATGAACTTCTCGATGATGATTGGTCTCGCAGTCGGAATCGACTACAGCTTGTTCATCGTCTCTCGCTACCGAGAGGAGCGCCTTGAGGGAAAGCTTCCTCTTGACGCCGTTGCCGGCACGCTCGCCACCGCGGGCAAGGCGGTCTTCTTGTCTGCGCTTACCGTCGTATTGTCTCTGGCTGCGATCTTCCTGGTGCCGGTGATGGTGTTTCGCTCAATGGCGCTCGGCATGATTTTCTCGGTCGTGGCTACCGCCGCGGCGTCGCTCACGCTGTTGCCTGCGGTGCTGGTTGCCCTTGGCGACCGGGTGCTGGTCACCAAGCAGAAGACTGACCCCGATGTGGCCGCCCAGGGACGATGGGCCAGATGGACTACTGCTGTGATGCGCCGGCCTGGTGTGACGCTGGCCGCCGGTCTTGGAGTCCTCCTTTTGTTGGCCGCCCCGGCTTTGGGGATGCGCTTGGGCATGCCCGCTGCAGGTGTGGTCGATAGGGACTATCAAAGCCGCGACGGCTACGACGCTGTGGTCGAGCACTTTGGCCCCGGCACCCCTGCCCCGATGTTCGCAACTGTTCCCGCCGACGAGGCCGACGCCGTGGTGAAGGCCGCCGTCGCGGATCGAGGTGTCGTGGGCGCCTCTATTGTGGCCGAGCCGACGACGTCCGGGCGCACAGTGGTTCGTATCAGCCCAGCCTCCTCAGTTGAGTCCCAGGACACCGAGGCCCTCGTTGGTCGTCTGCGCGATCGGCTGGGTGAAGTCGCACCAAGTGCTCGCCTTGGTGGTCCCGGCACGCAGAATACCGATCTCACCAACGCCTTGTTCGGCGCGGCGCCCCTGGCGATAGGTGCGATCATGGTGGTGGCCTTTGTGCTCTTGTTGGTCGTGTTTCGCAGCATCTTGATCGCGATCACCTCGATCGTGTTCAACCTGATCAGCGTGGCTGCTAGCTTCGGGTTCGCAACCCTGGTGTTCCAGCACGGCTGGGGGGCCTCGTTGTTGGGAATCGAGCACCAAGGCTTCGTCGACGCCTGGGCGCCACTGTTCTTCTTTGCCTTGTTGTTCGGCCTATCGATGGACTACCAGCTGTTCTTGCTCGCTGCCATCAAGGAACGCAGAGATGCCACAGGTGACGCTCGCCTCGCTGTTCGAGAGGGCATCGCTCGCACCGGCCGACCCATTACCAATGCTGCGCTGATCATGATCGTGGTCTTCATTGCCTTCGGCGTGACCGGTCCGATCCCGCCGACCGAGCTGGGAGTGACCCTCGCTGTAGCGGTCTTGCTCGATGCCACGGTCATCCGAATGATGCTCGTGCCCTCGCTGCTCGAGATGCTGGGCGAGAGGGCTTGGAAGATACCCGGTTGGCTTGACCGTATTCTTCCCCGCATCGACTTCACCCACTAGATCTGGTCAACACCATTCGATCGTTCCGTCGCTAGCGTGAGACCATGACCTCATCAACCCGGCTTCCGACTGTGTTCGTGCCCCATGGTGGCGGCCCGTGCTTCTTTATGGACTGGACTATGGGTCCTCCCGATACTTGGGATCGCCTTGCCGAGTTCCTGCGGGCATTCGATGAAGTAGTAGGGGCGCGCCCGAAGGCGATCGTGGTGGTCTCCGGTCACTACGAGTCTGATGTCATCGAGATCACGTCGTCACCGGCGCCTCCGATGTTGTTCGACTACTACGGGTTCCCGCCACATACCTACGAGCTCAGCTACCCCGCAGCGGGTTCGCCCGAGCTTGCCAAGGAAATTGGTCACCTACTTGGCGATGCCGGCATCGCACATCGCTACGACTCCGAACGCGGTTTCGACCATGGCGTGTTCGTGCCGATGTTGCTGATGTATCCCGATGCGGACATACCGGTGGTGCAGATGTCATTGCGATCTGACCTCGACGCAGAGTTTCACCTCAGTCTTGGCAAAGCGATCGCACCACTGCGTGACGAGGGAGTGCTCATCCTCGGAAGTGGCATGAGCTATCACAACATGCGTCGATTCGGCACCCCTAACGCCTTGGACGAGTCGATCGAGTTCGACAACTGGCTCACTGAAGCTTGCACCGCTGAAGATCCTCGCCGTCGCGAGTCTCTTGCCGGTTGGGCCAAGGCGCCAAGCGCCCGGGCGGCACACCCGCGTGAAGAGCACTTGTTGCCGCTGATGGTGGTTGCGGGTGCCGCCGCAGAACCAGGTGCTCGCGTCTTTAACGGCCAGGTGATCGGCGCCCAAGTTTCGGCCTACCGCTTCGGCTAGTCGAACCTCACGATGCAAGCTCGCCGACTCCAGATATGGCTGGACCTTGGGCTTTAGTTGTTTTGGGGCGCGACCACCAGATGCCAAGAGAGACGAATAGACCGAGAGAGAGTATGAGATCTGCGATCGCAAGTATTCGTCGTTGTGGCCAAATATCGTTGCATGGTTCTCTTGAAAGTGTCTGAAGCTCGAGCGCACGGCTGGCCTGATTGGTGATTGAAGCCTTATCTTGGCCGGCAAACGGAGCTGAACAGCGGTAGTGAGCTGCCGTAGGGATGCCGTTGGGATCAACCCCTGCCGGAAGTTGTTTAGGCATGACCAACGGAACCCAATCGTCGAACGGAGTTACCATCCACCTGCCGACTACGACTGTAAATAGCAGCAGCACCACTACCGTGACGACGCGTGCCCTAGAGACTCCATGTCGTTCGACCAATGGCAACTTGCGCATGGGCCAACACTAGTCCTTCAGACAACCAGCCCTTCAGGTGGAAAACATACGATCTTAAATTCGTCAATTTTGACAGAGGAATAAAAATACGCTGTAGTATATAGATCGATGAAAACACTAAACCCGGGTGGACGTTCCTTACCAACCATGCCCACGTGTTGGTGTGTCTCGCCGAGGAGCCTGACATTCGAGGCCGCGACATCGCCATACGAGTCGGCATCACCGAACGAGCGGTGCAGGCGATCGTTGCCGATCTTGTGGCAGAGGGCTACGCCACCCGCATCCGCGAGGGTAGACGCAACCGCTATTCGATCCATCGTGACGCACCACTGCGTCACCCACTTGACCAGGACCACACGGTTGGCGAGCTCCTTCGTACCCTTGGCAGACTTGCTCCCAATGAGCGATCCCGACGCAGCTGATCGGCCAAGCCGAGAACCTCGCTGCTGGTCAACTTGGTCAACCATCAATGGAGCTGGGAAATGACTGCCCCGTCAGATGGTGGCCCACCTCCTCGCAAAGTCATCGGCGAGGCGGTGTTGGAGCGGGCTTTGTGGAGTTCGCGCCTTTTGATGATTGTCGGTGTTGCCGGCGCTGTGCTTCTGACCCTGATTGTGCTCTGGATGACAGCCATCGATCTGGTTGTTCTCACAGGAAATGCGATCGACTACGGCTCGGCTGCTGACCGAAGCGAATTACGTGCCGATCTCATTGGCGGCATCGTCAAGACCATCGACAGCTTCCTGCTGGCGGCCATTCTGATCCTCATTTCATTTGGGCTTTACGAACTCTTCATCAGCCGCTTAGATCCTGCCCGAGACGGCAACTCCAGGCCCAGAATCCTGCTTGCGATTTCGATCGACGACCTCAAGGATCGGATTTCCAAATTGGTAGTTCTCATTCTCGTCATCGAGTTCTTTCAGAAGTCTTTGGAGTCTGACTTATCCCAAGCGGGCGACCTGCTCCGCTTGGCCGGCGCCATATCGCTGGTCGCCGTGGCCCTGACGCTGCCCTCACTTGTTGGCAAACCGTCTGCTGGCGACCAACTCGAATCAAACAAAGAGCAGACCCATGATTGAAACGGAAGCAGAAGAGATGTTTGCTCTTCTCTGATTGCACCGATCCCTGATTGCACCGATGTTTGGATCGATCTTGCAATGGGAACCACTCTCTACAAGCGTGGGCTAGAGAGCCCGCCCTAAGAGAGGATGAGTCAATGGGTTATGGAGTAAGCATTTTCTTCCTGGCCGTGGGAGCCGTGCTCACATGGGCTGTCAATGCCACCGTCGAAGGCATAGAGATTCAGACGATCGGCGTCATTCTGATGGCCGTTGGCGCCTTGGGGCTTATCTTCTCGTTGCTGTTCTGGTCGAGCTTCAGCGAGCGGCGCCGGGGTGACCTCGTGGTCGAGCGGGATGTCGTGCGGGGCGACACCGTGGTTGAGCGGGACGTATTGCGGTGAGCGTTGTCGTATTGCTACTGATTCTTGCTCTGCTGTTCGGCGGCGTGGGTCTGTTCGTCGAAGGGCTCAAGTGGGTGCTGATTATCGCCCTCGTCCTGATCGTCGCCAGCGTCATCACGGGCAGCCGGTCGCGCGTTTAGGACAACGGGCTTTTCGACTGCACGGAGCAACACACGGAGCAAAGCGCTCGGTGGGCCTCAGCTATCCGCGGCTTGAGTTGCAAAGCGCAGGACCCGATCACCTCTTGCATATGGCATCGCGCCCGTCTGGCCGAGCTTGGCTTGACTACACCGCCGACGAGAATCTGGAACGGCTCCGCCAGCGGGGATTGAGCCAAAGCGCTCACTCGCACAGCGTGAGTTCGCCCTTGGCATCGAAGCGCTCGAACGCTTCGTGCGCGGTGAACCGCTCTACCTTGTCCACGAGTGCGTGTTTGGTGTGCTCGCGCTTGAGAGCGAGCCGGTCGACCCGCGTCTGTAGCCGATGTCTCTGATTGGCAATGTCTCACGAGCCAAAGTCGTGACACGATGAGGCAGTGACGCTTCCCGTAACTCTGGCTGATGTTCAGGCTGCTGGCGAGACCATCGCCGGCACAGTTGTTGAAACCCCGACCTCGCCATCTAAAACGCTTTCGGCGATGACCGGGGTCGATCTGTGCGTCAAGTCTGAGAACTTGCAGTTCACCGGTTCGTTCAAAGAACGTGGGGCGCGAAACTTCCTCTCTCGTCTTTCGGATGACGAGCGCGCACGAGGTGTTGTTGCAGCCTCTGCCGGCAACCATGCGCAAGGTGTCGCCTATCACGCACAACAGCTGGGTATTGATGCCACCATCGTGATGCCGCTGGACACGCCCTTCACCAAGATCACAAACACTGCGCTCCACGACGCAAACGTGGTGCTAGAAGGTGCCGATTACGAAACAGCGCTTAGGCGTGCCCTGGCAATCGAAGATGATACCGGAGCCCGCCTGGTGCCGGGTTTCGACCACCCATTGATTATTGCCGGCCAGGGGACAGTCGCTCTCGAACTGCTTGCGGCAGCTCCGACGATCGAGACGGTCGTGGTGCCAGTGGGTGGCGGTGGGCTCATTTCTGGCATCGCTGTGGTCGTCAAGGCAATGCGTCCCGATGTAGCAGTGGTGGGCGTCCAGAGTGAGGGATATCCGGGAATGCTTCACGCACTCGGTCGGTGCCCAGCGCCGAGTGATGGTCCGACCATCGCCGAGGGCATCGCGGTCACCGAGCCCGGACTGCTCACTCGTGAGATCGTCAGCGAGCTGGTTGACGAGATCGTCACCGTATCTGAGGAGCGCATCGAAGAGGCGACGGCGTTGTTCGTGGAGATCGAAAAGTCAGTGGTCGAGGGCGCCGGAGCTGCCCCATTGGCTGCGGTGCTCCAGTATGCCGAGCTGTTTCGGGGCCGAAGGACAGCCCTGATCGCCAGTGGTGGCAACATCGATGCTCGGGTCCTTACGTCGGTTCTCTTGCGAGGCCTCGCAAGATCTGGGCGCCTGATAAGGCTGAATGTCGAGGTGCCTGACCGACCGGGTGCACTTGCGTCAATTACTGCTGTCGTAGCAGCTGCTCGTGGAAACATCATCGACCTGACTCACCGTCGTGACCTTCCTGGCGTCGCTCTCACCAGTGCCTACCTTGAGCTGTCCATCGAGACTCGTGACCGGCTTCACGCCGACGAGGTCGTGGCAGTCATCACCTCAGCGGGGTTCCGTGTGGCCCTCGGGTAATCGAGCTCAGCCTTTTGGCATCAGCTACAAGGCGTGCCCGCAGTGGCGTTTGGCTCTAGATCGACGTGCCGTTCGGCTCTAGCTCGACGTGGCCACGACGGACACAGTCGGAGGCGAGCAAAACGGAAGTAAACGGTCATGTCTCTCTTTAGTCCACTCATTCTTGTTGCTGTCGTCGTGGCGATCGCCTACGCGATCCGGGCTAGCCGTGCCGATCGCCCGGTCGCGCCGGCGCTTGAACATGGGCCGGTTGCACCCGCGATGCCGATGGCTGAACGTGGGCCGGCCGTACCCTCGGCGGGAACGTGGGATCTGCAGGCGGACCTCGCCCGGTGGGTCGCGGCTGACCTCCTCACCGACGAACAGGCTCGGTCGATCTACGCCTTTGAGCACCCCGCCGCCCCGGTAGTGTTGACGACTCCGACCAAAGGTGCGAGGCATGGAACGCCAGTCGTCGCTGAGGCCCTTGGATACCTCGGCGGCATGCTTGCCCTGATCGGCCTGCTTCTTGTTGTAGCGCGCTACTGGCCCGACATGGCCACAGTTGCCCGTCTCGCGTTAAGCGGCGTCGGAGCGCTCGTCTTCTTGGGTGCGGGAGCGGCCGTGCGCGAGGCAGCCGCTCCAGCCCTGGCGCGCCTGCGCTGGTTCCTCTGGCTGGCGTCGACTGCTGCTGCTGCCCTGTTCATGGGCGTGCTCATCGTCGACGGCCTCGGCTCTGACGCCGTCGCCACCGTGGTGTTCGGATGCGCTGGTGTGGTTGCGCTCGAGAGTGGTCTGCTTTGGCGAAGGCACGATCGACCGATCCAGCAGGTCACGATGCTCGGCGGTATAGCGGCGTTCGCAGGCGCCGCCACGGCCCTAGTCGCGACAGGAACGCCGGTGGGCGTCACGGTGTGGTTAGTCGGCGTGGCGTTCCTCGTCATTGGTGTGCGGCGCATGTGGATGGAGCCAATCATCACGGAAGCTGCGGGCGCAGCTGCGGTAGTCGTCGGTGGCTTCATCGCCGCGTCAGCATGGGCGGGATTCGGATTTCCGTTCGTTCTCGCAACGGCCTTCGCGCTTATGACACTTGCGAACGTTCCTGGTCTCGTGGCGACGAAGACTGACCAGCTCGTCCTCGGCGTCATTGCCACCGTCGCGCTCCTCCAGGCCGTCCCCGGGACGCTGGGTTACTTCAGCCAGGAAGCCGGGGGTGTGACTGGTGTGCTCACCTGGGCGGTTGGTGGTGTTCTCGTGCTTGTGGGAGCTCGGCGGTGGGTGCAACTCGCGTCTGTCGCCGAGGTGCTGGGTGGGGTTGCGATTCTCGGCGGGGCGGCGCTGACCGCGACGCAGTGGCACGGCTTTGCTCCGATCTTTGGGGTCGTGACCGCTATCGGCCTCGTCGCTCTGGGCATGTTTCCCGGCCAGGTTTTGCTCTCAGTCTTCGGATCGGTCGGGCTGCTTATTAATGTGCCGTGGGCGATCGCTCACTTCTTCCCTGGCGAGGGTCGTGTGCCATTGCTGATCTTGGTATCGGGTGCACTGATACTCATGATCGCGGTGTTAATCTCTCGCAGCGGCGGGAGGCTCCGTCAGGACACGGAACGGCTTCGACACCCGCGGCCGCCCACGGGCATCGACACCGGAACGAGCTGACTCAGGGGGAGTGTCACGATCTGCGAACTCCGCCCACTCCAGTGCCGCCTGTCTATGATGTGCCAAGTCGTGAGTGCGATACAGACGTATGGGAGATGGATGATGGCAGGTGAGTGGGGTCCGCTTGAGGCACTGATTGGTGATTGGGAAGGCGAAGGCGGCCTAGATGCGGCGTACTCGCATGCCAAGAAGGAAGTGCTCGACACTCCGTACAAAGAGAAGGTGTCTTTCAAGCCCTTCGGTCCGGTCCAAAACGGTAGTCAGTCGCTATATGGCCTGGACTACAAGACCGCTATGTGGCGTGATAACGAAGACGATCCGTTTCACACCGAGGTCGGGTACTGGTTGTGGGACAGTGCCACGGGCGAGGTCTTGCGTGGCTTTGTCGTTCCTCGAGGAATCACGGTTCTTGCCGGCGGTACCGCCGGCGCGGACGCGAAGACCTTCACGCTTTCGGCCAAGCAGGGCGATCGTCACTACTCAATTGGCGAGAACAAATACCTTGCAGCTCACGCCTCGACCATGAGCTACGAGGTAACGATCACCCTTAACGACGATGGGTCATGGTCTTACGACGAGACCACCATGTTGAAGATGGACGAGTTTTCCGAGCCCTTCGCCCACACCGACCGAAACCGCCTGCGCCGCAGCTCCTGAACTCCAGGGGCGCCGTATACCGCGGCAACGGCTACTGGTTACCCCAAATCGAAAGAAACGAAAGCCAAATTGCGTTCAGTCCGAACATCAGCGGATCAGCATTTGACCAGCATAAGGCATAGTTTTTCCAGATTTCACCCCATTTACTTTCCAGATCCGATCGCCTATTGTCTCCCGCGTCATGATGTTATAATGCAAAGATGACAAAGACGCGTACCACGCTGACGATTGACGAGGACGTGCTGCGCGCAGTGAAAGTACGTGCTGCCCGGATGGGTAAAGGCGATGGCGAGATCATCGAGGAAGCCCTTCGTCGAGATCTGGGACTCGACCTGTTCGATCGGTTGTGGGCTCGGAACGATCTTGGTGAGGGCGAGGCGCTCGAGCTTGCCGTCGAAGCCCAGCACGCAACTCGACCCCGCAAGCACTGAGCGGTGCGGGCGGTTCTCGACCCCAACGTCATTATCTCGGCGGTGCTCGCACCGAGCGGCACCCCGGCCAAGGTGTTGCGCTCGTGGCTTAACGGAGCCTTCGAGCTAGTCGTCTCTGATGCGCTGCTCGCCGAACTCGACCGAACGCTGGCGTACCCGAAGCTTCGCAAGCGCATCGAGGCGGCGGAGGCGCAGGAACTCATCGAGCTGCTTCGCCGTCAAGCGCGGATGACCGATGATCCTCAAGACCCACCGAGCACGCGTTCACCAGATCCTGATGATGACTATCTTCTCGCGCTGGGCGCGGTAGCGCAGGCGGCCATCGTGTCCGGAGACGGACATCTCCTGGGCCTCGCCGACGAGCTACCTATCTACTCGCCAGCAGAGTTCTTGGCGTTGCTAGAAGGAGGTTTCCTGATCGATCGGGGACCATCATGAACAAATGGAGAAGGAAATGATGGATCTTCCGGAGCGTGTAACGACTGCCCTGGTGAACGCACGCGAGTTGGGGTTCGAGATGTCGTGCGATCCCCCAGCGGGTGCGCTGCTCCGCGTGCTTGCGGCAGCCGTGCCCCCATCCGGTCGGATCCTCGAGTTGGGTACGGGTGCGGGCGTGGGTCTCAGTTGGATCGTCGATGGAGCACCGCACCAAGGCGGCAGAAGTTCGATCGCACCTGCTCAACAGCGATGAACTAACCGTGGTCGAAATCGGATGGTCTACCGGCCTCATCCTCTGCACCCGCCGGCATCCCGTTACTTCGGGTTGAAGGAGTCGATTGACCGGGTCAATAGGTCGTCGGCCACGCCGGTCTCGAAAGAAGAGTTCTTGGCGCAGACTGAATCTCTGGCCGAGTAGTGCCCCTCCGCTACCGGCAACATCGACATCATCGCCGTCACTAATCTGTAACCGACCGTCGCTCAATATTTTCTTCTGCCTGCTGTCGATTTAGTCCTTTCCGTTCGTGGTAATAGTGAGCGGTGCAACGGCATCGCCGACCGAGCGAAAAGGAGAATGTGAGATGGCTCAATATCTGTTGTCTGTATGGCACGACGAGGAATACGTCGTCGACTTCACCAGCCCCGAGATGCAGCGCATCGGCCCCAAGGTTGGTGCCTTAAACGAAGAACTCGAGAAAGTCGGCGCATGGGTATTCGGCGCAGGCCTGCAGCCTGCGTCATCGGCGACTGTCATCCGACCCGGCGAGCCCGTGTCGATGACTGATGGTCCCTACGCCGAGACCAAAGAGCAGATGGGCGGTTTTTGGATTATCGAGGCTGCAGACTTCGATGCTGCGCTCGCATGGGCCAAGAAAGCCAGCGCTGCTTGTGAGGGACCGGTCGAATTGCGCCCCATGCAGGATGACTGACGATCTCTCCGAGATCTACCGGCGAGAATTCGGTCGCTGCACAGCCACACTGGTCCGCATCCTTGGCGACATTAATCTCGCCGAGGATGCGGTCGCAGAAGCATTCGTCATCGCCTCCGAGCGCTGGTCGATTACGGGCACGCCTCCGAACCCCGGAGGGTGGATCACAACCACAGCGCGCAACCGCGCCATCGACCGGCTGCGGCGCGAAGCAATACGTGACGACCGCCATCTTGCTGCTCACCAACTGGTGCAAAATATGGAACCCAACAACAACCCTGAGCTCGACGATCTCGACAACTTTGTCGATGTCGTCGCCGACGACCAGCTGCGACTCATGTTCTTGTGTTGTCACCCGGCGATCAACGCCGACGCCCAGGTCGCTCTGACCCTCCGTCTGATCGGCGGACTAGAGGTGCCCGAGATCGCCCGGGCGTTCGTCGTTCCGGAAGTGACGATGGCACAGCGTCTCGTGCGGGCCAAACGCAAACTGCGTGACAACCACGCGCCCTACCGAATTCCCCGACCGGCTGAGCTGCCTGAGCGCCTGGCACCTGTGCTCGCCGCGATCTTGTTGATCTTCAACGAAGGCCACACGGCAACTTCAGGAGATGAGCTTCTGCGAGCCGATCTCACCAATGAGGCGATTCGCCTCGGGTGGGTTCTTGTCGAGCTTATGCCTGACGAACACGAGGCAATCGGACTGCTTGCCTTGATGTTGCTCACCGATGCGCGCCGCGCCGCTCGCGTCGCTCCAGATGGGACGATGGTGCGCCTCGCCGACCAGGACCGCTCGCGTTGGGATAGCAACCTCATCGCCGAGGGTCACGCTCTAGTACGGGCCTGTCTTCGTCACAATCAGCCGGGCCCGTTTCAGATTCAAGCGGCCATCGCTGCTGTCCACGCCGACGCTTCGAGCGCCGCCGCCACCGACTGGGCGCAGATCGTGGCGCTTTATGACCAGCTTTATGTGCTGCGTCCAAACGGTGTCGTAGCGGTAAACCGAGCGGTTGCTATAGCGGAATGCAATGGCCCCGAGGCCGGACTCGTCGCCCTCGGCGCCGTCGATGACACGACGCTCGATACCTATCAGCCCTACCACGCGGCTCGCGCTGATCTACTAGCGCGTGTCGGATACACGGCTGAAGCACTCGTTGCATATGACCGGGCCCTCGAGCTCACGACGAACCCAAGCGAGCAGAAGTTTCTCGGCGCTCAGCGTGCCGCCGTAGCGAGCTAATTCCACGCACCC